>JALFXV010000077.1 GCA_022786545.1 Selenomonadaceae bacterium | reverse complement strand
TACAAAATATGCTGGATATGGTGTACCTTGTATGCTCGGATTTGAGGATTACACTTCCCAACCGAAAATCAAAGGCCACTTGATCAGCATAAACACTGGAATAGCGGATGAAAAACACCCACCATTACCCCTAAAGAGCCAGAAAAAAGGATTTTTTTGGTTTCTGTAGAAGTTAATGTAATAATAAAGGTTAGACTATATGGGAGGGATTTTATGAAAAGGAATAGTTTAAAAACGGTATTTATGTTTAGTATTATTGCAGTATCAGTGGTGCTTCTAGGTATTTTGACATTTGCCAATACAAGGCAGCTGTCCTCCAATATGGAGGAAGGCGTGTACAATATGCTAAAAGCCAGGGCAGACTATGAAGCAAAGCAGCTGCAGGACAGATTGGACGTGGTAGGAGGCAAGACAGAAGGCTTTGGGCATTTAATGGCGGCTCAGCCGGGGCATGATTTCGATCTGGCTTTTGCTTATGTCCACAAGGTGATTGAGTCTGACCCGATTGTTTTTGGCTGCGGCTTGTGGTATGCACCTAATACCTTGCCGGACCAAGGAAAGTGGTTTGGACCATATCTCTATAAGGATGATAGCGGCAATATTGTCAAGACGATGGATTATTCTACAGATGAGTATGATTATACTCAGTTTGCCTGGTATAAGGCGTCTATAAAAGGGGAATCCAGAGTATTTTGGGATGAACCTGCCTATGATCCGGTAACAGATACCTCTATGATGTCCAGTTCTTATCCTGTTATGCATGATGGCACGGTGGAGGGTGTTGTCACCGTTGATATTGGCATGAAGGAATTGGAGGATTATGTCCGCAGCATCAAAATTGGTGAAAATGGCTACGCTTTTGTTGTCTCCCAAAGCGGCATGATGGTAGCCTACAAGGATTCTGCCATGAATATGAAGGACAAGCTGCAGGAAAATAGCAATGCTGACCTGGCAGATTTGGGCAGCAGGGTTATGTCGGTGGGAGAAAGCGGCTAGGGGGTTGCCTTTGAATCCGGCGCCCTGGGGGAAGACAGCTATCTGGCAGCTGTGCCGATTGGCGATACCGGGCTGAAGCTGGTGGCAGTGGCACCGGTGTCTGATTATAGCGGCAGTATTTATAATGCAGTTATTATCAGCGTGCTGCTGTCCTTGGTGGTCATTGTTTTGATTTGCGCTGTGATGATTGCTATTTTCCACAGGCGGATTGATGCACCGATACGCATGCTCATGAGCGGTGCGCAGACGATGGCAGAGGGCAATCTCACTGTGCAGATGCTCTATGACAAGGATGATGAAATTGGTGACCTTGGCAAGTCTATGGAGAAAATGGCCGGGAATATCCGGGAGATAATACAGCAAGTGGATAGTGTGGCTCAGCAGGTATCTGCCGCCAGTGAGGAGCTGTATGCTACGGCAGATAATTCTGCTGTGGGGCTAAATGACATCTCTAATGTGGTTAATCTTGTAAGCTCAGGTGCCAAGCAGCAGGAAAAACAGGTGATTGATGCAGTGGCCTCAATGCAGAGCATGGGGGATCACATTGCGGGCATCAATAGCGTTATTGCAGATACCAGGGAGGCTACCAATGAAAGTATTGCTGCCATGAGTGCTAACAAGGAGGCTGTGGAGCAGGCTATCAGGCAGATGGAAAGCGTAAATTCCAGGATTGGGGAGGCACAGTCCGCTATGGCAGCCCTGGGGGCACATTCTCAGGAGATTGGCAATATTGTAGAGACTATTTCCAATATCGCTTCCCAGACCAATCTTCTGGCTCTTAATGCAGCTATTGAGGCTGCCAGAGCAGGAGAGCAGGGGCGTGGATTTGCTGTGGTGGCAGAGGAGGTGCGCAAGCTGGCAGAGCAGTCGCAGGAAGCTGCTGAACGTGTGGCGGAGCTGATTCATACCTCGTCAGAATATACGGAAAAGGCTTTGGCGGGAATGAAAAGCAGCACTACAGAGGTTGTGCGTGGTACAGAGGCAATCAATCATACAGGAGAGCTGTTTTCCCAGCTGGTAGGGCATATTAAGCAGGTTTCTGAGGGAATGGATAATGTCTGCAGCAAGATGAATGAGATTTTCCGCGGCAATCAGGAGGTTTTGCGTACATCTGAGGATTTGAAGCATATAGCAGAGGAAACTGCTACCGAGGCAGGAAATATATCTGTGTCTGTTAGCAGCCAGCAAAATTCGCAGGCGGATATTACTTCTGCTTCCCAAAGCCTGGCGGAACTGGCTCAGGATTTGCAGGGCTTGATTGGCAGGTTCAAGATTTAATGAAATAAAAAATTCGCTTCCCAGGCTGTGCCTGAGAAGCGAATTTTTTTATATTTTTTTTAGCGAATTTTTTGATGTTATCAATCAAAGGGGGACCAATGGGGAACCAGCTTGGTTTTTCTGTTGGCGCTGGACGGCTGGCCGCCTTTTTCCGGCGGTATGTAGGAGGGATTTGCCACCGCTATCATGCGGGGCTTCTTGCGGCACTGGCTGATAATCCTGCCGCCCTGTGTCTTGACTATGAGGGTGGAGCCGTCTCCCATGATGTGCTTGGTGATTTCGATATCACCCCCTGGCAGGGTGGTGCCTTGGGCTGTTTTTTTCTCTCGTTCTTTTTCAGCATCGGTTTTGGTCAGGGAGCTGTTTTGCAGGTCCATACGTGCCCATTCTTCATTTGAAATGCCTAATGCTTTTTGCTGCATGGTCTGGCCGCTTTTTATGGCATCTTGCAATTCTTCTGCCTGCTTTGCGATAATCCCGGCAAGGATTTGGGCATAGGTGGATTTTGTCATGGTATCATTGCGGCCGGTATTGTTCCTGTAGCTGGCTCTGTTAGCAGCTATCCCTGCGGCGGGGTTGATGATTTTATCCATGGGCTGTTACTCCTTTCCGTCAGCTCGCACAGGCATTGCTTGGAGGCGATGCTTCAGCTTAATGCACAACTGCTGCATTTTCAATATCTCATTAACTTTCTCTACAGATAGTTCACTGGTGTCAGCAATATTGACTGTCCACACATACATTATATCAAAAATGGCAGGAAAAATCATTACCTTTGTTTGAATTTTACCCATAAAAAGAACTTCCTGCCATGAGGAAGTTCCAATAGTATAAATTGTTTTTTTGAGATTATAAATGTAATTTACCATTGTATTATGGCTAATATCGCGTCTATAATAGATCCGCGAATACCATCTCTCTTATATCCCTTGCCTATTCCTGTAATAACTGCCTGTATAAATCTTTTGCTCTGCATTGAAGTAGCTATGCCAGTCTTGCACCACACAGCAAAATGCTCACAGTTATTGAATAAGATGTTATAACCGGCATTATCAACTCCCTTTTTCCCTATTTGTGCTTTGGCTCTTTGTACTGTTTCATCTTCTGAATAAGCTGTTTTTGTATATTCATTAGGGAATTTTATTCTGTATAAATTGCAATCATCAATAAATTTATTTAAAGCAATTTCGTGTACTATGGCTTTGCTAGAGTCAAATTCATCGTCGGGATCTGCAAAATGAATAACTGTTTTGTTGCCTGCATAAATACCAAAATGCCTGTAAATGCCTTCCTGCCTGTCGGCAAAAATCAAGTCGCCATATTTCGGTATGCCTGTTATGAGCTCATAATTTTTCATGTGTTTTTTTGTCATCTGCTCGATCATGCGAATACACCTCTCCTTGCATTTATACTGATATATTATTGTGTTTCACCATTTGTGCTGGATATGGCATTACCTGCCAATGATTTTCTATAAATAGATTATATGCTAAAATTTTCTGCAAAAGGTTGCCTGCCATGCTACCTTTTGAAAAAATTTATTCAACTCTTTTCGTGTCATTATCGCATTGCACTACATCAATATATTCTGCAAAAAAATCTGAAAATCTGCACAAACAAAAAAGACCTCGTAAAAATATTACGAAGTCCCATAAATTACATAGATAATACATAGGGGAGTTTAAATTTGTTTGCTATCTGGAATTTTTGTTGCTGGTAAGAGGCGGCAGGTCGCGTTCATAAAGCTGTATGTTTACCTCATCCACATCATAAATTCCTTCTTCGATAAAGAATTTTACAACTAAATCACGCAGTTGCGAGGGGGAGAAGGTATAACCGGCACGATCAAGCAAATCCTCCGCTTCACTCAGCTTCAGCTGCATAGCCAATATTATAGCTAATGCCGTTGCCTTTGACGGCTGATAATCCTTGGTATTCTTGATTTTTGAAAAATGGTCTTTTGTTATGCCGGCTTTGTGATACATATCTGAGGCTTTTATGTGCTTTTTTTCAGCAGCTCAATAACCAGCTCAGAAAAAGTTTTCTTGAGATGGCTTTCAGTGCGCCCAGCATGGGCGCACTCTAATGGGTGAAAGTCCCTAGTCAGCCCTAATAGCGGGAATGACATAGCTGAACACCAAGGGTGTCCATCGTGAGGTGGAATCTGAAGGAAGGTGTAGGCAAATCTCCGGTCTG
>JALFXV010000063.1 GCA_022786545.1 Selenomonadaceae bacterium | reverse complement strand
GCGCATATGATGGGAAAGTGTCGGCTGGGAAATAGCCAGCTTTTCCAGCAGTACACAGGCACATTTTTCCTCATTATTAAGCTGTGCCAAAATCTGTAGTCTGTTCTCATCCGACAAGGCCTTAAAAAGCTTTGCATCATTTCTATAGTCCACGCTACTCCTCCCTTTCCAGCATTATACACCAGCTTCCATGGGCATCTGCCAGTCTCAGCCAGGTTGCTTTATTGCCAAAGCAACCACAAATATTACACAAGCAGCTGGCAAAAATGCCAGCTAGCTTCTAACGTGTATTATTATATATTACATATTGATATATGTCAATATGTAATATACAAGGTATCATATACAATGGCAAGCAGGCAATAAAAAAAATAAAAATCCTGCAACATACTAAATTATGTCAAATATTCTTAAACTGGATATACCGGTCGCTGCCTCATCATTTTTTCCGATTGAAATTATAGCCCACCAGGCTGCCTACGCATCCACCCACAATATGTGTCAGATAGGATACATTGTCATTCATGGTCATGCCGCTTATTATCTGCCCGCCCAGATAAATAACAGCCACCAGAATAAAGGTAACCGGAATACCGCTGCCCTTGAAGCTTGTGAAGGATGACAGCATGATAAAGGCAAACACTATGCCGCTGGCACCCATCAGATGAATATTGGTGTAGAATAGTGCCGCGGCAAGCCCCGTCACCACACCAGTCAGTAAAATAAATTCACAAATAAACTTGGAGCCATATTTTTCCTCCAGCATGGGCCCGATAAGTAGCAAAATCGTAATATTGCTGAAAAAATGCTCCCAAGAGCCATGTCCGAAAATATGTCCCACCAGCCGCACATAAGTCAGGGGATTCAGCCAGGACGACTCATAAGTAGAAAAAAATGTAACCGTGCTCCAGCCGCCTGTTACATAATCCAGCAGCATTGCCGCCAGGCAGATACCAGAAAAAGAAACCACCACTGGAGAATTGAAAATAACCTTGAATTTCTGCTGAGAGCTACTGGAAGACTTATAACTATTATCCATGTAGATTTATTCACTCCTATACGATAAAAAATCTTTCAGGTGAATACTTAATGTGCTGATACTTTGCATTATGCAGGCTTATGAATATTTTGTGTTTACCCGTTAGGACAAAAGACAGATTATTTATTCTTTTCTTTATTTGTATCAAGGTTTATTTAAATACAGCCTACGGTCATAACGACTTTTGCTCTGTCCGACTTAATGGCCCTATCTGGTGGTTTATCCTTACGCACAGATACCGCTTGTCGCTGAGCCAATTCACATAGGCCGTAATAGTAGAGAGTGCCACCGGGGCCACTTTTGCTGCGCAAAAGCAGGAGTCTCACGACGCAAAAATGTCATGCCCCTCCGGCTGTTGTCGATTCATTGAGGCTTATCTATACTGTCAATCCTTAATAATTCTGCTATCTTCATAAGCAGACAGATTGCTGCAGTTTTGCAAGTTTCATAACCATATATTCCTATATAGCAAGAGCCATATCCCGTTTGGGGATATGGCTCTTAACTATTTTGTCAGGGGAATATCAGTTATGGAATCCGTCATTATGGGTGTAGTAAATTCCATCCCGTAATAATTATTATTCGTTAGCTTTCAGCCAGCTATAAATAGCGGCACCTTCTGGATTGTCATCAATCGTGCCCAAGGAAAATTTATTTACCTCATCCCAGATGCTTATGGTATTGATGCCGGCATCTATGAAGTGGTCGAAGCTATATGTACGCCGGGAAACAAGGCTGCCGCTATTGTGATGAACGTGCTTGATGTCTACTATAGCATATCCGGCTTTAAATCCGGTGTTGTAGTTTACGCTGTCAGTTACAACATAGGTATCTATGCCATTTTTTTCATATACCCAGGCATCGGCAGCCGAGGCAGATGATGTAGCCAGGGCCATATTGCCGATGAGCACTCCTAAACAGATAAATAAAGTTGTAAAATATTTTTTGATAATCATGTTTGTCCTCCTTGCTTATTAATGTTTAATTAATACCAATTTATCATTGTCGAAGATATAAATATCCATTCCTCCACTGTTATTATGATAGTAGTAGTTGATTCTTTTTCCCGAAGCCGATTCCAGACTACTTACATCATTAGGGCTGCCAAGAAGTCGTTCAACCTTGGCTCTGGAATCACCTATACTAATGGTATTATCTCGTTCTTGTTGTTTTCTTTGAGCTTCGATTTTTTTGTTTTGAGCTTCAATTTCCGCTAGACGTTCGGCCTCTGCTTTTTTTCCTTCAGCTATGCTTTGGGCTTCAGCCTGCTTTGCCTGCTCAACTTCCTCAGCATTTTTCTTGTCCGCTTCTTCCTGGGCTTTTTTAGCTTCTTTAGCGGCTTTTTCCTCTTGCTCCTTTTGTTCTTGTTTTAACTCGTATTCGGCCCGCTGTTCAGGCGTCATAGCTGCCAGTTGGGCTTGTTCATCAGCACATCCACCAATACCGAGAGCCAATGAAGCAAAAAAAGCAAGCTTAACAAATGTTACAAGCTTTAGCCGAATAAGGCAATAAAAGCTTGTTAGGCCCATCAATATAGCCATCAGCCAAAAAAACTTCCCTACTAACCACCATAGTGTTTCCATAAAATCATCCCCTTAAAACATGAGTAAATAATAATTATTTGATAGTGATATTATAGAATAATCCCCACGGGTTTTGTTTACCCGTGGGGACAAAAAATTTTTATTGTTTAAATTTGCTCAGGAGATATTAGTAGTAATAGTAACCATTATCGATATAGTAGTAGATTCCCAGGCTGTCTGCACAATACTCAAACACTCCGTTTGGTGCCATAACTACATCCATCCGTGCTCCGACGCCCTTCTGTGCTGCCTTGATTCGCATTTCTTTTGTTTGATAACGCCAAAAGTCAGTTTTAAATTTATTGAAATACCAAGACTGCTGATTTATTAGTCTGCCATTTCGTACTTCCTTTACGACGACTGAAAAATCAGTGCTGTTACCAGAAATAGTATCTTCTACTACATAGATATCCTTGTTTTCAGAGTCCCAATGCTCCACCCAGACATCGGCAGCACTGACGCTGGATATTGTGGAGAAGAAAAATGCCAACATGAAAGCTGGAACCAATAATAATTTTTTCATGGTAATATACCTCCTACCGATATGATAAATAGCGAACACCCTTAGAATAATCAAAGTCGATAATTCTATTGACTGCCGGAATTAAAACGAAAATAGGGAATAATATAGCTAAGATGGTGGAGACACGGCTGTCTTTAATATCGCGCTGGTCCATAGCTTCATTTAAGGCATCGGTTAGTTTGCACATCAGATAGATACCATAAATACCACAGGTTATCATGATATAAAAGACGGCTGTTCCGCCTGAGGCAGTTGTCCTTCTACCCACCAAGGTATGAACTGTATTGACAAGCTTTGCCCACCAAAAGAAGCTATAAATACCCAGCGTACAACAGGAATATAACATGAACTTTAGAATGCTCATGCGCTCGATGCGGTCACAAAACATCGTTGTTACAATTGAAGAACTTTGTCCACCTTCTATATGAACCTGAGGACTCTGCCCACCTTCTGTATGAACTTGTGGACTTTGGCCACCTTCTGCATGAACCTGAGGACTTTGTCCACCTTCTACATGAACCTGGGATTGTTCTTGTGGAACCAGGTTCAATGCATGCTCTGTGGCAACCTCCTTGCCACAGGCATGACAGCTCGTTGCCTCATCTAGTAATTCTGCACCACAGTTTTCACAAACCTTACTCATAAGTCTCACTCCTTGAATAAAAAAATCTTTCATATGAATACTTAATGTGCTGATACTTTGCATTATACAAGCTTATGAATATTTTGTGTTTACCCGTGGGGACAAAAGACAGATTATTTATTGTATATCAAATACGATGAGCATTTCCTTGGCGAATATCCGTTGGGGGCTGGGGCTAGAGATGTTGACGACCAAGGATATAGGCTCCTGACAGGCAAATTCCTCCATCGGCAGGGAAATTTGGGCGGAATCGCCTGGAGCAATGGTAGGGAGCTGTAGGCTGGTGTGGCTGATGCCGGCCATATCGTTGTAGGTAATGGACAGGACAGGGCTTTCCAGATTGGCCGCGGTGGGATTGGTGATGGAGAGGCTGATAGGAGTATTGCCGGGAAAATGTCCGCCAGATGCCTGTAGCTCTTGGTTGGAAATGGTGACTCTGCTGCTAGTACTTGGCAGATATACACCATCCTCATGGCTAAGGAGGGG
>JALFXV010000044.1 GCA_022786545.1 Selenomonadaceae bacterium | reverse complement strand
GCCTGGTGATTCTGGATGAGATAGGCAGGGGAACCAGCACCTTTGACGGCATGAGCATCGCCCGGGCGGTGATTGAGCATATCAGGGAGAAGGTGCATGCCAAGACCTTGTTTGCCACCCACTACCATGAGCTGACGGATTTGGAGGATGACAAAATCAGGAATTTCTGTGTGGCTGTCAAGGAAAAGGGCAGGGATATTACCTTTTTGCGGCGTATTGTTGCCGGGGCGGCGGACAAGTCCTACGGCATCCACGTGGCAAGGCTGGCAGGGCTGCCTAAGGCGGTGACAGGCAGGGCGGAAAAGATTCTGGCAACCCTGGAAAAGGGGGCAGCTGCGCCGCAGGTGGCGGAAGCTGCGCCTGATGTGATAGATATGGGCGCAGATAGTGCTGAGAATGTTAAGCCTGCAAAAACTGGCAAGCCTGCTAAGCCTGTTAAGCCTGTTAAGCATGTTAGGGAAAGTGCCGATATGGGATCCCTGTTTTCCAGCAGCCTCAGTGATGATTTGCTGAAGCTGGATGTGATGACCATGACGCCGCTGGAGGCCATGAATGAACTGTATCGCTTGCAGCAGCAGGCGAGGAAGGAGGCTGGCCTGGGATGAGCTTTGTGCATGTGCTGGATGACAATACCATTAACAAGATTGCTGCCGGTGAGGTGGTGGAGCGTCCCGCTTCCGTAATCAAGGAGCTGGTGGAAAATGCCATTGATGCCCATGCTGACCGCATCGAGGTGGAGATTGCCGCCGGCGGTACCAGCTTTATGCGGGTGTCGGACAACGGCATCGGCATGAGCCGCCAGGATGCGGAGCTGGCTATCCTCCGCCATGCCACCAGCAAGATTGTGAAGGTGGATGATTTGCTGACTATCGGCACCCTGGGCTTCCGGGGGGAGGCCCTGCCCAGCATCGCCTCCGTGTCTCGCTTTACCCTGGCTACCCGTCAGGCAGGTGATGAGCTGGGGACGGAGATTAAAATCAGCGGCGGCAGCCTGCCGGAGATTGGGGAAACAGGCTGCGGCATCGGCACCACCATCAGGGTAGAGGATTTGTTTTTTAATACCCCTGCCCGGAAAAAGTTTTTGAAGACTACCAATACCGAGGGCGGCAAAATCAATGAATTTATCGTCAAGCTGGCGATTTCCAATCCGCAGATTGCCTTTAAGCTGATTAATAACAATAAGATGGCTGTGTCTACGCCGGGGAATGGTGATTTGAAGGATACCCTGCAAAGCATCTACGGCGGTACTGTGGGCAGTGCCCTGCTGCCTTTGGACTTTGAGGATGGTGACATAAGGCTTTCAGGCTTCGTTACCAAGCCATCGGCTATCAGGAGCAGCCGCAGCTGGCAGACCTTTATTGTCAACGGCAGGATTATTGCCAATCGCGCTATTGCCAAGGCCATTGATAATGCTTATCATGCCCTGATACCCAAGACCGGCTATCCCCTGGTGGCACTGAATATTCAGGTGCCTCAGAATACTATTGATGTGAATGTGCATCCTCAGAAAAGCGAGATGAAGTTTGAGGATGAGGGCAGGGTGTTCAAGGCCGTCTATAAGGCTGTGCTGGATGCCATTAGGCCAAAGGATAAGGTGCGGCAGCCGGGACAGCTGGGGAATATGGCAGCCAGGGTGGAGCAGGCGGAGATTGACAGGCATGTGGCCCAGGGGATGCAGGATATGCGTTATGTGCATGATTTGCATAATGAGCGTGACGGGCAGGGAGATATGCGTCCGGCAGCTGGGAAGCCGTATATGGAAAACTTGCTGGAGGCAAAGGATGTGGAACGTGCTTCGGCGGCTCCTGCCCGTTATGTGCCTGTGTATGAGGAACGGAGGCAGGCGGCTATGCAGTGGCGTGAGGCGGCAGCCAGGATGGATGTGCCTAAGCCTATTGAGACTGAGGTTGTGCCTAAGCCGATGTGTGTGCCTGAGGCTGAGCCTGAAAGGGAAACGGTGCCTGAGCCGGCATCTGTGCCTGAGCCTATGTCTGTGTCTGGGCCTATGCCTGTGGAAAATGATGGGGAAAAATCCTGCCGGATGGTGCCTATCGGGCAGGTGGACAATACATATATTATTGCCCAGGATGCAGACGGGCTGTATATTGTGGACCAGCATGCTGCCCATGAGCGGATTTTGTTTGACAGGTTTTCAGCACGGGCAGGGGAGATTCCGGTGCAGCAGCTTTTGGTGCACTTGATGCTGGATTTTAGCAGTCATGAAGCGGAAATTATTGAAAATAATCTGGCTATGCTGAAGGAGCTGGGCTTCGGGCTGGAGCCATCGGGGCCTAATCAGTTCCGGCTGACGGAAGTGCCTGCGGATGTGCCATCCGGGGAGGCAGAGGATTTTATTCGGGAAATACTGGCATCCCTGGAGGAACTGCACAGGCCATCGGCTGCGGAACTTCGCCAGGCGGCTATTGCCACTGCCTCCTGCAAGGCAGCTATCAAGGCCGGGTTTAAGCTGAATTTCCGGCAGATGGAGATTTTGCTGGCGGAACTCAATGATACGGCGCTGCCTTATACCTGTCCTCATGGGCGGCCTACAATTATCAGGTTCAGCACCGATGAACTGGCGAAGATGTTCAAGAGGACAGGATTTTGAATATCGCGCAATAATATTGCGAACGGCATGGCAGTACCATTCTTGGGCACGCTCGCGCTACTATCCACGCCTAGCGGTACTAAACTCACACTGCGCCTGCGGCTTGTGTATCGTTAAGTACCGAGGCGCGTCTCAGTGCCCTATGAATGGTACATGCCATGCCGTTCTTCGTTACTGCTGAAATGTACATAATTGTCATACTGTCTTTTGTTACTGTTAAAATGTTTGATAAATAAATTTAGTCTGGTGGTGAAGTTGTGTGGTTGCAGTAGTGACTACGGATAGAAAATGTCATGAGGAGAGCCTTGAGCTGGCGGCTGAGATGGCGAAAAGGCTGGGGCTGAAGCAGGTGCCCCGGCAGAAGGAGTCTGTGGCAGAACTGATGGAGCGCTATCAGGCGGAGGCGGTGCTGGTGGCCTTGCAGAAGGAGCTGCGGCTGCACACGGAGGCAGGGGAGCTGTTCTTTCATCCCAATATGTCCCAGCTGCGGCTGAAAAACCTGCGGTTAGGGGAAAAAGACCACATGACTGAGGCGATGGGGTTGCAGGAAGGCATGTCCGTGCTGGACTGTACCCTGGGCTTTGGGGCAGATGCTATCGTGGCAAGCTTTGGAGTAGGGGAGAGGGGCAGTGTTACCGGCCTGGAGGTCAGTCCCTTGATTGCGGCGGTAACCGGCTATGGCCTGCAGCATTTCCTGCCGGGCAACTATCCCCTGTATGCTGCCATGCGGCGCATCAATGTGGTCAATGATGATTATCTGGCTTATCTCAGGCAGCAGCCGGATAACTCCGTGGATGTGGTGTATTTTGACCCCATGTTCAGGAAGCCCCTGACTGCCAGCAGCAGCATTTCGCCTTTGCGGGGAGTGGCTGACCATCGTCCCCTGTCGGAGGAAGCGGTGCGGGAAGCCTGCCGTGTGGCCAGGCTGCGGGTTGTCATGAAGGAGGCCAGCGGCAGCGGCGAATTTGCCCGGCTGGGCTTTCATAGGCTGGTGGGCGGAAAGTATTCCAAGGTGCATTATGGCGTGATAGAATTCTGATAGTGCGGGAAGTTATTATACTGATAATATGGATACTCATAAATTAGCGAACTTTCAGGCAAAGGCTTGAAGGTTCGTTTTTTTATTGCAATACTTATGTTTTTGCTATAAAATGTAAATGAGGCAATTGTTGGCAAAGGAGGGCTGTGTATGTGCAAAATGCCGATAGGTGTAGAGAATTTCCGGGAGCTTATTGAGGGAAATTATTCCTTCGTAGATAAGACCTTGTTTATCAGGGATTTGCTGGATAGCAGGAGCAAGGTAACACTGTTCACTCGTCCGCGGCGTTTTGGCAAAACCTTGTCCATGAGTATGCTGAAAGAGTTTTTTGATATAAATGCAGCCGATGGTGATATTTTTGCCGGGCTTAAAATAAGCCATGCCGGGACTCAGTATATGCAGCACAGGGGAAAGTATCCAGTTATTTTCTTGTCAATGAAATCCGTGGCGGCAGGTGGATACGAAGAAACTTTTTCTTTGTTAAAGGCAGTTGTTGCAAAACTTTATAGGCAGTATGGATTTTTGGAAAAATCTGCGGCAATTAGTGATGATGAGAAGAAATACTATGTAAATGTGCGGCAGGGGAATGAGCTTTGCAGTTATGCTGACCTGGTTTTGAGCTTGGGGAATTTGTCGAATATGCTGTATTGTCATTATGGCGTGAAGACGATAGTGCTGATTGATGAGTATGATGCTCCGCTTCAATATGCCTGGGAAAAGGGCTTTTATGATGAGATGATAAGCTTTATGCGGCAGTTTTACAGTGAGGTATTGAAGGGGAATGAGGCATTGGAATTTGCCGTGCTGACAGGAGTGCTGCGCATTGCCAAGGAGAGCATTTTCAGCGGCTTGAATAATCTGCGTATTTGCTCCGTGACCTCTAAATCCTATAATACTGCTTTTGGCTTTACGGAAGAAGAAATGGCTGGGATGGCAGCTGCGTTGCAGCATCAGGATAGGCTGCCGGAGCTGAAGGAATGGTATGATGGATACAATTTTGCTGGTGCTGACATGTATAACCCGTGGTCGGTGATTCAGTATTTTCAGGAGGGCTGTAAGGCAGGGGCGTATTGGGTAAATACATCCGGGAATGGCATTATCAGGCAGATGCTGGGGGGGATTGAGCAGGAGCAGGCTGAGGATTTGCACCGTTTGATGGAAGGGAATGCTGTAGCAAAGCAGGTCAATGAAGGTGTTATCTATGAGGATATAGGTAGAAATTCTGATGATTTGTATACACTTTTGCTGAATGCCGGTTATTTAAAATGTGTTAGAATGAGGGATGATTTGTACGGTCAGGAGGCTGAGCTGAAGATACCGAATAAAGAGATTTATAGCTTGTTTGGACGGGAAATTCTGGCTAATATGATGTCCGGCGGTGCTGTCAGCAGCCTGCGCAAGATGTTGGATGCCATGCTTTCTGGAAATGCCGGGACTTTTGAATCTGTGCTGGCAACGATAGTACGAAATAATGTAAGCTGCTATGATGCAGCCAATGGCGAAAGTTTTTATCATGGTATGATGCTTGGGTTTTGTGTACTGCTAAAGGATACGCATCTTGTAGAGTCAAATCGTGAAAGTGGCTATGGCAGGTTTGATCTGGCATTGATGCCTGTGAATGAAAAGTATTATGGCGTTATATTGGAATTTAAGCGGGCAGATGATGAGGTTAAATTGGAAGCAAAGGCATTGGAGGCTTTGGCGCAGATTGACGAGTTATCTTATGTGGCTGAATTTGAAAAACGTAATATAAACAAGGTCTGGAAGTATGGTATTGCTTTTTGCGGAAAAAGAGTATGTTTGCGCGGATAATGTTATGCCGTTGTACAGACAAATTATTGGCAGAAAATAGTGGTATGGTTTTATGAGCAGCCTGCGGGCTGCTTTTTTGTTTGGAGTTAGTTTGTATGACTATTGCAGCATGATGTTTAGTATAGTATAATTTACTTAATTACGATTAACTTAATTATATTATACTTGCTTGCAAGAGGAATGCCTATGTTTATTGGTCGACATAATGAGCTGGCACAGCTGGCTCGCTTTTATCAGGAGAAGAAATTTCAATGCATCATCATCTGGGGACGGCGCAGAGTCGGCAAGACGACTTTGATAAATGAGTTCATCAAGGATAAGCCAGCTATTTATTTTATGGCGACAGATACGACTGCCCGGGATAATCTCATCAGCTTCAGCGAAAGTATAGCTGGCATGGGGGGAGATGCTGGTGCTAACGTTAATGCGCCGGTATACCAAAGCTTTGAACAGGCATTGAATGCTGTTTGCGAAATGTCTATGGAAAAGCAATTGGTTTTGGTGATAGATGAATATCCTTATTTGGCAAAATCCTACAAGCCTATTTCCTCGCTTTTGCAAAAGCTTATTGATTTACGTTTTAAAAGAGACAGCAAGCTGTTTATCATATTGTGCGGTTCTTCTATGTCCTTTATGGAACGGCAGGTGCTGGGCTATCAAAGTCCTTTGTACGGCAGGCGCACGGGGCAGCTGCAAATCATGCCGTTTAATTTTTATGAATGCCGAAGCTATTTTGAGCATTTTACGGACGAAGAATTAGCTTTGGTATACGGCATCACAGGCGGCATTCCTCAATACATGTCATTCTTCAATGATGAGTTGACTCTCAAAGAAAACATAATTAGAAATTTTTTGGTGCCCAGCGGATATTTGCTGGAGGAACCAGAAAATCTATTGCAGCAGGAAATGCGCCAGCCAGCTATTTACAACGCAATAATCAAAGCTATTGCTAATGGCAGCTCAAAAAATGCCGAAATCAGTTCCAAGGTTGGACTGAATAGCAGTGCTATAGCCAACTATCTGGAGAAGCTATTGGAGCTGGGGATTGTTGCCAAAGAAACGCCGGTTGGCTTAAAGGAATCCCGTAAAACAATTTATGCCATTAAAGACAATCTTTTCCGCTTCTGGTATCGTTTCATTCCGGGCAATATTGCCTTGATTCAGAGGGGGAAAGCCGAGGCGGCCTGGAATAATATTGAGGCCTTGCTGCAAAACTACATGGGCAAGGTATTTGAAGATATTTGCTGTGATTATTTGTGGCAGCATTATGATGAGCTTCCTTGTGCTTTTCAGGAGATTGGGCGCTGGTGGGGTTCCAATCCGCAGCTGAAGCGGCAGGAGGAGCTGGATATTGTGGCTGCCAATGCGGATAGTGCTATTGTGGCTGAATGTAAATGGCGCAATGAAAAAACTGATATGGATGTGGTGGAAACATTGCTGATGCGGGCAAAGCTGCTTCCTTACAAGCAAATGTATTATTATGTTTTCAGCAAATCCGGTTTTACTTCCAGATGTGCGCAGTTTGCTGAGGAGCACAATGTAATCCTTGTGAGCTATGGGGAGATGTTTCATTGATGGGATTTTGTGTTTGTGCATTTTGGAATATTTTATGTAATGTTTTTTGCGGTAGCAGGTATTTATGTGTATACCTGCTGTTTTTTTCGTACAATTTATGGTAGAATATAGATTTGTAAGACGGATAAAGTTTTATGCTGGTAATACATTGGAATGATATTGACGTAATATCAGAATATAACATGGCAGGCTGGTGGATTGTTTGCAGTTGAAGAAGCTGGAGGCGTATGGCTTTAAGTCCTTCGCTGATAAGATAGAGGTTGAATTTGATAAGGGCATTACGGCGATTGTGGGGCCCAATGGCAGCGGCAAGAGCAATATTTCTGATGCGATAAAATGGGTGCTGGGGGAGCAGAATGTCCGCAATCTCCGGGGCGTCAAGGCGGAGGATATTATCTTTACGGGCAGTGAGACCCGGCGGCAGATGGGCGTGGCAGAGGTTTCCCTTTACTTTGATAATGATGGCAGCCTGCCGGTGGATTTTCGTGAGGTAGTGGTGACCAGGCGATTGTTCAGGACCGGGGAGAGCGAGTTCTATATCAACAAGTCCCGCTGCCGCCTGAAGGATATTACCAATCTCTTTGCGGACTCGGGCATCGGCCATGACAGCATGGGCATCATCAGCCAGAACAAGATGGATGAAATCCTCAACGCCCGGCCGGAGGAAAAGCGGCTGTTCTTTGAGGAAGCGGCAGGCATCACCAAGTACAGGAACCGCAAGAAGGAAGCCATGCGGAAGCTGGATGATACGGAGGGCAACCTGCAGCGCGTCCACGATATCCTGGGGGAGATTGAGAACCAGCTGGAGCCCCTGAGAATTAGTGCGGAGAAAGCTGCCAGGCATCAGGAATTGCAGGAGGAACTGAAGCGCTTCCAGCTATCAGGGCTGTATCACAGGTTCCGGGAACTGAAGGGGCGCCGTCAGGGCTTTGATAGTGCCATAGAGGAGAAGAAGGACCAGGAAATGGCGGCGAATACGGCCGTGCAGCTGATTGAGGGGCGCACAGCCAGGCTGGACGGGGAAATCCTGGCACTGGAGAAGCAGCTGGAGGCACTGGCGGCCAAAAGGAATGAAATCCACGTCAGGATTGAGGCGGCGGACAGCGAAATCAAGGTGCTGGAGGAACGCCGCCGCCAGGGCAAGGCCAATCGCCAGCGGCACCAGCAGCTGCTGAAGGAGCTGGCGGCAACGGCGGAGGAAGCCCGGCAGAATGTGGCACTTTTGGAAAAGGCCGAGGCCCAGGCCAAGGCAAAGAAGCAGGCAGCGGAGCAGACGGTGGCCGCCAACCGCCAGCGGGCCAGGGAACTGAGGACTCAGCTGATGGCCATGAAGGGCCAGCGGGATGAGCTGGCAGGACGCCTGCAGGCTGCAGAGCGTAATATCCACACCACCGGCAGCCGCGTGCAGGTGCTGGCAAGGCTGCAGAACTCCTACGAGGGCTTTGGCAGGGCAGTCAAGGCGGTGCTGAAAAGCCAGCAGCCTTGGCGCAGCGGGGTCTGTGGTGCGGTGGCGGAGCTCTTGCAGGTGCCGGGGCGGTATGTGACTGCCATTGAGGTGGCTCTGGGGGGCAGTCAGCAGAATATTGTGACCGAGGATACGGATACTGCCAAGGCCGCTATCGAAATGCTGAAGCGTGACAGGCTGGGCAGGGCTACCTTCCTGCCTCTGTCTTCCATAACTGTCAGGCAGAACCGGGAGAATGTCCCGGCAGGTGCCAAGGGGGTGCTGGGCTGGGCAAATGATTTGGTTGGCACGGAGCCGAAATATGGCAAGGTGGCGGATTTTCTGCTGGGACGTACTCTGGTGATGGATACGCTGGATAATGCCCTTGCCCTGAACAGGCAGCTGGGGCAGCGGCTGCGGATTGTCACCCTGGAAGGGGAGCTGCTGAGCCCCGGGGGTGCCCTGGCAGGCGGCAGCCAGCAGAACCGGGAGAGCAGCTTCCTGAACCGCCGGGAGGAAATCCGGCAGCTGCAGGAGTCGCTGGCAGGCTTTGAGCAGGAAAAGGAGAAGCTTGCGGCAGGGATTGCCGGTATTGCCCGGCAGTATGATGCCCTGGACATGGAGGCGGATGAGCTGGCTGCTGCCACCAACAAGCTGGAAATGGAAAAGGCGGTGCTGGAGCAGCAGGCCATCAGGTCAAGGGAGCAGATTTTGCTGCGGCAGAGGGAGCTGCAGCGGTGCGAAAATTCCTCCCGGCAGCAGAGTGAGGAGCTGGCGGCCCTGGAAAAGGAACTGTCTGCCAGCATGGAGGCCATCGCCGGGCTGATGGAGACCAGCCAGCTGGAAAACCGCAGGTTTGCAGCGGCAGACCAGGAGCACAAGGCTGTCTATCAGCAGCGCATGAACCGCCTGTCTGACAAGAAGAACAACGCCAAGGAAGTCCGGGAGGCTCATGGCAGGCTGGCTGATATCCAGAGCCAGCTGCATCAGATTGAGCTGAACGCAGCCAAGGTGGACTATGACATAGAGCAGTGCCAGCAGGAAATGCTCAGCCAGTACGGCCTGGTGCCGGAGAGGGCGGCGGAGGAAGCCCCGGATTTGGAGCCGGGAGAACTGAAGAAAAAGCTGCGCTCCTTGGAGCATGAGCTGCATGGCCTGGGGCCGGTGAATCCCAATGCCCCGCAGGAGTATGCTGATCTGCAGCAGCGGCACGGTTTTTTGTCCGGCAATGCGGCGGATTTGGAGAAGGCGAAGGCTGACCTGATGCAGCTGATTGGCGAGATGGAAGCCACCATGACAAAGCAGTTCCGGGAGGCGTTCAGCAAGATAAATGATTTCTTCGGGGAGATTTTTGTTCAGCTCTTTGGAGGCGGACAGGCAAAAATCCAGCTGACGGACAAGGAGAATGTGCTGGAGTCCGGTGTGAACATCATGGTAACAGTGCCCGGCAAGAAAACCCAGAACCTGTCGGTGCTGTCCGGCGGCGAGCGTGCCCTGACGGTGGTTGCCCTGCTGTTTTCCTTCCTGAAGTACCGTCCGGCACCGTTTTCCGTGCTGGATGAGATTGACGCGCCGCTGGATGAGGCCAATATCGGGCGGTTTGGCACGTTCCTGAAGGAATATGCTGAGCATACCCAGTTTATTATCGTCACCCACCGCAAGGGCACGATGGAGTCGGCTGATACCATGTACGGCGTGACTATTGAGGATGCTGGTGTGTCCAAGGTGCTGTCGGTGAAGCTGCAGGATTATGAAGAATAATGAAGAATTATAAAGTTTATGCAAAATGATGCTGTAGAGATTTACAAAAGCTAAAAGTTTGGAGGATTTATAGATGGGATTTTTTGATAAGCTGAAAAAAGGCCTGGCTAAGACCAGGGAGACTATTACCAATAAGATTGAAAAGCTGATTATCGGCTATGCGGATATTGATGACGAGCTTCTGGATGAGCTGGAAGAAATTCTGATTATGGCAGATGTGGGCGTCAATACCACGGACAAGCTGATGGAGTCTGTCCGCAAGGGCATCAAGAAGAAGGAAATCAATACGCCGGAGGATTTGAAGCCCTTTTTGCAGGCGCGGATTTCCGAGCTGCTGGCAAATGGCTCCGATGAGACCAGGGTGGCGGCGGAAGGGCCTACTGTCCTGCTGGTTATCGGCGTAAATGGGGTGGGCAAGACCACCACTATCGGCAAGCTGGCTTCCTACTATAAGGCCCAGGGCAAGTCCGTCATGCTGGCGGCGGCAGATACCTTCAGGGCGGCGGCCATTGACCAGCTGGAGGTGTGGGGGGAGCGCACCGGCACCCGGGTTATCCGCCACGAGGAGGGCTCAGACCCGGCGGCTGTGGCTTATGATGCAGTGAAGGCGGCCAAGGCGCGGAATATTGATGTGCTGCTGATTGACACGGCAGGCCGCTTGCAGACGAAATCCAACCTCATGGAGGAATTGAAGAAAATCAACCGGGTTATCCAGCGGGAAATCCCGGAGGCACCTCATGAAACCCTGCTGGTGCTGGATGCCACTACCGGGCAGAATGCCATCAGCCAGGCGAATATCTTCACCAAGGCGGCGCCGATTTCCGGCGTGGTGCTGACCAAGCTGGACGGCACTGCCAAGGGGGGCGTGGTTATCGGCATCAAGGCGGAGCTGTCCATGCCGGTGAAGTGGATTGGCGTAGGCGAGGGCGTGGATGATTTGCGCCCCTTTGTGGCTGAGGACTTTGCCAAGGCATTGTTTGCCAAGGCATAAGGAAGTTTATGGCAGGTCATGAGGGATAATGCAAGGGGCTTGTGCCTTGTGATCTGCTGTGGCAGGTAATATCTATGATGAAGGCAGGTGATGAGCATGGCGAAAAAGCTCAGGGGCGGCTATACTACCGGGGCATGCGTGGCGGCAGGCGCCAAGGCGGCAGCTTTGTATCTACGGGACAGGCTGACGGCGGATGTGGTGGAAATCACGGCACTGGACGGCACCAGGCTGATGATCCCCATAAAGAAAATCGAGCAGCTGGAAGATAGCCAGCTGCCGAAGGGGGCCCTGCCCCCTGTTATCCGGGCGGAGGTTGTGAAGGATGCAGGGGATGACCCGGATATTACCAATGGCACCTCGGTTTTCGTCTCCCTGTCCCTGGCCAGGCCGGAGGCTGATTTGAAGGCGGTGCCGGGAGTCAGCCTCCGGCATGAGCATATCCTCTTTGAAGCAGGGGAGGGCATCGGCCATGCCACGAAGCCGGGACTTAGCCTGTCCGTTGGGGAGCCTGCCATCAATCCGGGGCCCAGGCAGCTGGTGCAGAACAGCCTGCTGGAAGCCTTTGGCAGTCCCCAGCCTTGCAGGGTGCGGATAGATATCCCCGGGGGACGTGAGCTGGCAAAGAAAACCCTCAATCCCGTGCTGGGCATTGAAGGGGGCATTTCCATTATCGGCACTACCGGGGTGCTGCGGCCTATGTCCGAGGAAGCCTTCAAGGAGTCCCTGGTGCCCCAGATTAAGGTGGCAAGGGCGGCCGGCTTTGATACGCAGATTTTTGTGCCGGGCAAAATCGGGGAGCGGATTGCCGTTAGCTGGGGACTGCCGGAGGCAGGTATGGTGCAGACCAGCAACTTTATCGGCTATATGCTGGAGGCGGCGGCTGATATAGGGCTGAAAAGGATTTTGCTCTTTGGCCACATCGGCAAGCTGGCAAAGGTGGCGGCAGGTGTTTTTCACACCCATAACAGGGTGGGGGATGCCCGGCTGGAGGTGCTGGCTGCCTATAGCGGTGCCCTGGGCATGCCCAGGGAGGGTATAGAGCGCATCCTGGGGGCTATGACTACGGAGGAAGCCCTGCCGGTGATTGAAGGGTACGGGCTGGAAAGAGTCTATGATAGGATTGCGGAACGTGCCAGCTGCCGGGCGGAGCGGCTGATTTTTAACAAGGTGCAGGTAGGTACTGTGCTGGTCACTCTGCAAGGGGAGCTTCTGGGCATGGATGACAGGGCACGGGAGATTGGCGGTGATTTTGGTTGGAACATAAAATAATCGTAGCCGGGATAGGCCCCGGCAATCCTGCTTACATGGTGCCGGAGACACTGCGGATTATCCGGGAGGCAAGGGTTCTGGCTGGCGGCAGAAGGGCTCTGGCGCAGTTTGCCGGTGAAAATGTGCAGGAGCAGTGCACTATAAGTGCAGATATTCCGGCAGTGATGGAGTTTATCCGCAAGAATTTGCAGCATGATGATGTGGTGGTGATGGTGTCCGGGGACCCGGGCTACTATTCTATGCTGGATGCCCTGCGCCGGGAGTTTCCGGCAGAGTCCATCCGGGTGATTCCCGGCATCAGTGCCATGCAGATGGCCTTTGCCCGGCTGGCACTGCCCTGGCATGAGGCGGACTTGTGGAGCTTTCATGGCAGGGTGCCGGAGGAAGCCAGGCTGGTGTATGCTCCGGGGCGGCTGGCAGGCATGCTGACTGATGGAAAATATAATTCCCACACCATCCCCCAGCTGCTGATGGAAAAGGGCTGGCCGGGGGACACGGGGCTGGCTGTGTGCAGCAGGCTGTCCTATGAGGATGAGACGATAATCAGGACTACGCTGGCGGAGGCAGGGAAACATCCTGTGTTCAGCCATTGTATATTGGTGGTGACAGCATGAGTGGAAAATGGGGCATAGGGATTCCTGATACGGAGTTTATCCGGGGCAAGGTTCCCATGACAAAGCAGGAAATCAGGATTCTGACTATTGCAAAGGCCGGGATAAGGCCAGGTGACATGGTGCTGGATGTGGGGGCAGGTACCGGCTCCCTCAGCTGCGAGGCAGCTATGCAGGCAGCAGGCGGGGGCGGCATGGTTTATGCTATTGAGAGAAATCCTGAGGGCATCGGGCTGATTGCAGCCAATGCTGAAAAATTCGGGCTGGATAATATACAGATTATTCATGCTGAAGCCCCTGCTGGCATGGAGGGGCTGCCCAAGCTGGATGTCGTACTGATTGGCGGCAGCGGCAAGAGGCTGGAGCCTATTCTTGACAGGGCAGGGGAGCTTCTGAAGACAGGGGGCAGGATTGTCCTGAACTGCATTACGGTGCAGACCTTGATGCAGTGCCTGAATTATATGCGGGCCAGTGAATTGTATAAATATGAAACAGTGCAGGTGCAGGTGAACCGCTGGGAGCAGGTGGGAAGCTACGATATGGCCAAGGCTGCCAATCCCATCTTTATCGTGGCCTGTGAAAAGATAAAATAGCACCCCTCGTCTGGGGCGGATGCTTTTATAGTATAGAGAAATGTATGGGCAGTGACTGTTTTTGTCAGCTGATTGATTTTTAGGAGGCAATAAGAAATGAAGGTATTTATTGTTGGTGCCGGGCCGGGGGATCCGGAATTGATTACTGTCAAGGGGCAGAAGCTGCTTTCAGAGGCGGATATTATTATTTATGCAGGTTCTCTTGTCAATCCTGCCTTGCTGGATTATGCCAAGGAGGGCTGCGAGATTCACAATTCCGCTTCTATGACCTTGCCCCAGGTGATTGAGGTCATCAAAAAGGGCGTGGCTCAGGACAAGCTGGTGGTCAGGCTCCATACGGGAGACCCCAGCATTTATGGCGCAATTCAGGAGCAGATGGATGAGCTTGATAAGCTGGGGATTGAGTACAAGGTGGTGCCGGGAGTAAGCTCCTTTTTGGCTACGGCGGCAGCCCTGAAGCAGGAATACACCCTGCCGGGAATTTCCCAGACAGTCATCATTACCAGGAATGAGGGCAGGACTCCTGTGCCTGACAGGGAAAAGCTGCGGTCCCTGGCGGCTCATCAGGCTACCATGTGCATTTTCCTGAGTATTACCATGCTGGATAAGGTGGTGGAGGAACTGATTGCCGGGGGCTATGAGCCGGATACGCCTATTGCCATCGTGCAGAGGGCTTCCTGGCCGGAGGAGAAGATTGTCCGGGCTACCCTTGAGACTATCTGTGAGGAAATTGCGGATAAGGGCATTGACCGCACGGCTATGATTGTGGTGAGCAGGTGCCTGGCAGGGGATTATGAGCTTTCCAGGCTTTATGCCCCTGAGTTCAGCCACATGTTCAGGGAAGCCAGCAAATAATCATGAGGTATGCAGTTTTTGCTTCGACGGAAAAGGGGCTCTTGCTGGCAGGCAGGATTGCTGCAGCATGTGAAGGCGTGCAGGTGACTGTCTTCCTGCAGGAAAAGCTTTGGGCAAAGCATGGTGCTGCACCGGGGCAGAATGAGGCGGTGTCGGAAGATACAGCCCAGGAGGGCTGTGCGGTGCGCGGTGCTGGGGCACTGGCGGCTGCCTCAGAGGTGCGGTCTTATCAAAAGCTTTCTGAGGAAATGGCGGATGCTTTTGTCCGCTACGATGCCCTGATTTTTATCATGGCGGCAGGGATTGTGGTGCGCTCTGTTGCCCCATACGTTGTCAGTAAGCTGTCGGACCCGGCAGTGCTGGTGCTGGATGACAGGGGGCAGAATATCATCAGCTTGCTGTCAGGCCATGTGGGTGGCGCCAATGAGCTGACCAGGCTTCTGGCGGCAAGGCTGGGCAGCAATCCCGTGATTACTACGGCAACGGATGTTAATCAGCTGCTGGCGCCGGATGTGCTGGCCGGGCGGCTGGACATGGTGCCCTGGCCCAAGGAAAATCTGGTGGTTTTCAACGGGGCCCTGCTCCGGGGCAGGAAGCTTGTTTATCTGCTGGACAGCAGCCTTAAATGCCGGGCTGAATATGAAAGGCGGCTCCGTGCCAGCCATGTGCCCTATGAGGTGGTGGATGGCAGCGAGCTGCCTGCCAGGCTGGAGGGCGGCAGGAGCAGGAAACCGGCAGGCTGCAGCTTGGACGGGGCAAATGGCAAGGCTGAGGGGGCAGGGCAGGATGCACTGTATGTTGTCCTCAGTGAAAGGCAGTGGCAGGCAAATAGCCGGGTGCTGTACCTGGTGCCCAGGCGGCTGATTGCAGGTGTTGGCTGCCGCCGGGGAACATCTGCCGGGCTGGTGCTGGCGGCTTTGCAGGAGGCCTGCGGCTGCCTCGGCTGGCAGGCAGGGCGGCTGGACAGGCTGGCCAGCACGGTGGTCAAGGCGGATGAGCAGGGGCTTTTGGCGGCGGCGGAAGATTTGCAGCTGCCCATTGATTTTTTTGAGAATCAGCTTTTGGCGGCGGCTATTGAGCGTTACGGCCTGAGTGAGTCAGAGTTTGTGAAGAAGAATATCGGCGTGGGGAATGTCTGCGAGGCGGCGGCTTTATGCTGTACGGAACGGGGCAGGATTGCCCTGCCGAAGAGGAAATACGAGAAAGTGACGGTAGCATTGATATGGGAAAGATAGTTGTAGTGGGCATAGGGCCCGGCAGTTTTGAGGATATGACTCCGAGGGCAAGGCAGGCCATTGAGTCAGCTCAGGTGGTGGCCGGCTATAAGACGTATATCGGCCTGATTGAGCCTCTTTTGGAGGGGAAGGAAGTCATCGGCACGGGCATGACCCAGGAGGTTGACCGCTGCCGGGCGGCAGTGGAGGCTGCTTCTAGTGGCAAGGATACGGTAGTGGTATCCAGCGGTGATTCCGGCGTGTACGGCATGGCCGGGCTGGTGCTGGAACTGGTTTTGCAGCTGCCTAAGGAGCAGCGGCCTGAGTGGGGGGGCGTAGTGGCAGGTGTCTCTGCCGTCAATGCGGCGGCTTCCATTCTGGGGGCGCCCCTGATGCACGATTTTGCCGTTATCAGCCTCAGCGACTGGATGACGCCTTGGGAGCTGATTAAGAAGCGGGCTGCCCTGGCAGGGGAAGGTGATTTTGTGATTGCCCTGTACAACCCAAAGAGCAGGCATCGCCCTGATTATATCTTTGAGATTCAGAAAATCCTGCTGCAGCACCGTAGCCCGGATACCCCGGTGGGCATTGTTACCAGTGCCAGCCGTGCCCAGGAGCAGGCTGTCCTGTCAGACCTGGGGCATTTTACGGAGGAAGCCATCGGCATGTTCTCTATGGTTATCATCGGCAACAGCAATACCTATGTGCAGGATGGCTATATGATTACGCCGCGGGGCTACAAGATTGCCGGGGAGTGAGGCTTGATGGCAGGGAGAGTTTTTGTGGCGGCAGGCACCAGAGATGGCAGGGAGCTGGCAGGCTATATCCTGCAGCGGGGCTATCAGGTGACGGCATCGGTGGTGAGCAGCTACGGGGAAAGCCTGTTAAAAAGCTATCAGGGGATTCAGGTCAGCTGCGAGCCTTTGGATGAGGCTGGCTTTATAGCTTATTTTCAGCAGCATGGCATCGGTGTTTTTGTGGATGCTTCTCATCCCTATGCCGCCAATGTTTCGGAAAATGCTATGAGGGCATGCCGCAGGGCAGGTGTGGCATATATCCGCTATGAAAGGCAGCAGACGCCCCTGGACTATGACAGGGCTTATTATGTGATGGATTATCAGGCGGCAGCTGAGAAGGCGGCATCACTGGGAGAGACTATTTTTCTCACTACCGGCAGCCGCCATCTGGAGGCATTTGCCAGGGCTGAGGCCTTGCAGGGCAAGGAACTTATTTGCCGCATCCTGCCGGAGCCGGAGGTAGTGCAGCTGGCCAGGGATTTGGGCTTTACGCCTGCCAATATTGTGGCTGTGCAGGGGCCTTTTTCCCTGGAGCTGAACAAGGAGTTATACAAGAAATATGGGGCCCAGGTGGTTGTCACCAAGAACAGCGGAGCTGCCGGCGGGGCTGATACGAAGTTTGCAGCTGCCATGGAGCTTGGGCTGCCGCTGGTGATTATTGACAGGCCGCCGGTGCAGTATGACAATATTGCTTATACCTTTGATGATATATTGGATTTTATCGCGGTGCAGTGAGGACAGGCGGCAGCTTTGGGCTCACTGAATGGAGGTTATGATGGATTTTATAAAAAAGCCTATGGATATAGAAAATCGCAGCATGGAGATTATTGCGCCTTATCTGGAAAAGCTGAATCTGAATGAGGAAGAAGTCAAGGTTTATTCCCGCATTATCCATGCGGCGGGCGATGTGGAGTATGCGCCTATTATCAGGCTGCACCCTGAGGCTATTGGGGCGGCAAAGAAGGCTTTGCAGTCCGGCTGCCATATTTACACGGATGTGGAGATGGTGCGCACCGGCATCAACAAGCGGAAGCTGGCTTCCTTCGGGGGAGAGGTTTTTTGCCGGGTGGCGGAGCCGGAGATCGCAGCGGCTGCCAAGGAGCAGGGCATAACCCGTTCCATGGCGGCTATGCGCAGCTTTGGCAAGGAGATGAACGGTGCCATCATCGCCATCGGCAACGCGCCGACAGCTCTTTTTGAGGTGCTGCGCATGGTGGAGGAAGAAGGCCTGCGCCCGGCTGCCATCGTGGGCATCCCGGTGGGCTTTGTGGGGGCGGCTGATTCCAAGGCGGCCCTGGCGGCCAATACCCTGGTGCCTTATGTGACTGTAGAGGGCACCAAGGGTGGCAGCCCTATAGCGGCGGCGGTGATTAACGCGATTATGTATATTATTGACAACAGCAGGTAAGCATTGACAATGGCGGACAAGCATTGGCACCGGCAGACATGTGCTGATGCTTTTAGGCGCGATTTCTCTTAGTTATTTGGCGAGTTATTGTGCGAAATTGGCATCGGCAGACAGGTGCTGATGCTTTTGGGGCAGTTGTCTTTGGCAGGTTGGACAGGGAAGGGCTCGTTATGACCTATAAAATTCCACGCATTGTAATAGGTGCCGTCAGCAGTGGCTGCGGCAAGACTACGGTAGTAACAGGGCTGCTGTCGGCATTGAGGCAGCAGAATATCAGCGTGCAGTCCTACAAGATTGGCCCTGATTATATTGACCCTGGCTATCACAGGCTGGCCAGCGGCAAGCCGGCCCACAACATGGATACCTGGCTCATGTCCAGGGAAACTATGGTAAATACTTTTATTGATACGGCGTCACAGCAGGATATTGCCGTGATTGAGGGGGTAATGGGGCTGCATGACGGAGGCAGCAAAGGCATCAGCTCCACGGCGGAGATTGCCCGCCTTTTGGATGCCCCGGTGGTGCTGGTGATAGACTGCAAGTCAATGGGGGCTTCGGCGGCGGCTATTGCCCTGGGTTTCCGGCAGTATGATGAACGTGTGCGGCTGGCAGGGGTGATTTTGAATCGGCTGGGCTCCGATAATCATCAGAGGATGATTGAGGAAGCCATGACCAGGCTGCACATTCCCGTGCTGGGAGCAGTGAGGCGCAACGAGCTTCTGGTGATGCCGGAGCGGCATCTGGGGCTTTTGCCTGTGGAGGAAAACCAGGAGCGGAAGGTTGTGGATGCTATGGGGGAGGCTATGGCACGGCAGCTGGATCTGGGAGCGATTATGCAGATTGCCCACCATGCGCCGCCTCTGGGAAGGGTGCAGAATCCTGCTGATGATTATCTGGTTCAGGTAATAGATGGCCGCAGGCGCAGCTTTCCTGATGATTTTGGCAAAATCAGGATTGCCCTGGCCAGGGATGAGGCTTTTTCTTTTTATTATCCTGAGAGCCTGGCGGTATTGGAGCGGCTGGGGGCAAAAATCACGGAGTTCAGCCCACTGAAGGACAAGGTACTGCCAGAGGCGGATGGCATGCTGCTGGGAGGCGGCTTTCCTGAGATGTTTGCCGATGAACTGGGCAGCAACTCAGAAATGCTGGCTGCGGTAGCCAGGGCGGCGGCGGATGGCATGCCCATCTATGCAGAATGTGGCGGCTATATGTATCTGAGCCGGTCACTGACGGATTTTGAGGGCGGTGAGCATCTCATGTGCGGCATACTGCCCGGCAGGGTGCAGATGAATAAGAAGCTGCAGATGGTGGGCTATGTGGAAGCGGAACTCAGGCGGGATTGCTGCCTGGGTTCTGCCGGCATGAAGCTGAAAGGGCATGAATTTCATTTTTCCTCGGAGCTTGCCGGGGAGGCGGATATTACCGGGGAGCGTGCTTTTCAGTTTACCCGCATGAGAAATGGAGCAGTTTATCCGGGAGGCTTCGTCAGCAGCAGGGGAAATGTGGTGGGGTCGTACCTGCATCTGCATTTTGCCGGCTGCCCGGAGGCGGCAGTGGCCTTTGTGGGAAATTGCTGGAATTATAGAATAAAGCGTCAGGGCAGATGATAGTGGCTTCTGGCGGCAGGATAAAATGCCAGGCCGATGATGATGGCTTCTGGCGGCAGAATAAAATGCCAGGGCAGAAGCTGATGGTTTCTGGCGGCAGGAAATGAGGGGGCAGAGATGGGAAAGATTGTGCTGGTAACAGGCGGTGCCAGAAGCGGCAAAAGCTCTTTTGCAGAGCAGTATGCGGCAAAATACGGCAAGCGGATTGCCTATATTGCCACATCGCAGGTTTTTGACAAGGAGATGGAGTTCCGGGTCAGGCTGCACCGCCAGCGTCGGCCTGCTGGCTGGGATACCTATGAGGCTCCCTTTGCTGCCCATGAGGCGGTCAGGGAGGCTGCTGCCGGGCATGATATGATACTTTTTGACTGCCTGACGGTGTATATCAGCAACCTATTGTGCAGCCTGGAGGACATAGAGGACTCGGACAGGAATTATGCATTGGTGAAAAATGCCTGCAACAGCCTGGCAGAAGCCGTGCAGGCAAGTGGGGCAACCCTTGTAATTGTCACCAATGAAGTGGGGGATGGCATTGTGCCCATGAACCACCTGGCCAGGGAATTTCGCGATTTGTCCGGGCTGGCCAATCAGCTTCTGGCAGGGCAGGCGGAGGAAGTGTACCTGGTCACTGCCGGTATTCCGGTAGACATCAGGCAGCTGGCATATAAATTGTAAAGTTAAAGTAATGGAGGCCCTATATGGCAAATTATATTATGATGATGGGGACCAGCTCCCATGTGGGCAAGAGCATCCTGACCACGGCGCTGTGCCGCATCCTGTACCGGCAGGGGCGCAGGGTGGTTCCCTTCAAGGCGCAGAACATGGCGCTTAATTCCTATGTAACCCGTGAGGGCGATGAAATGGGCAGGGCCCAGGTGGCCCAGGCAGAGGCGGCAGGGCTGGAGCCGGTGGCGGATATGAATCCCGTGCTGTTAAAGCCTACGGGAAATTCCTGCTCCCAGGTGATTATCATGGGCAAGCCTGTGGGCAATATGTCTGCCCGGGAGTATCACAAGGGCTATTCCCTGAAGGCCTTTGGCGCGGTCAAGGATGCCCTGGCAAGGCTGGACAGGGAATATGATACCATTGTGATTGAGGGGGCAGGCAGCCCGGCGGAAATCAATCTCAAGGCTAATGACATAGTGAACATGAGGGTGGCAAAGCATCTGCAGGCACCTGTGCTTTTGATTGCCGATATTGACCGGGGTGGTGCCCTTGCCTCTTTGGTGGGGACGCTGGAGCTTCTGGATGAGGAAGAAAGGGCCTTGGTGAAGGGGCTGGTCATCAACAAGTTCCGGGGGGATGTTACCCTGCTGACGCCTGCCATTGATTTTTTGGAGGAAAAGACCGGCAAGCCTGTGCTGGGGGTAATTCCCCATATTGAGCAGATGGGCATTGATGATGAGGATTCTGTGTCCTTGCAGGAAAAGATGGCGGTACCGGAGGATGGCGATGTGAAAATTGCTGTTATTCAGACACCAAAGATTTCCAATTTTACGGATTTTGATGCACTAGCCAATGAGCAGGATGTGTCCCTTTACTATGTGAAGGACAGGGAAGGACTGGGGCAGCCTGATGTGATTATGCTGCCAGGCAGCAAGAATACTACAGAGGATATGCTTTACCTGCGTAAATCTGGGCTGGCTGACCTGATTTTGGCCCATGAGGCAGCTGGCAAGCCGGTGATTGGCATCTGCGGCGGCTATCAGATGCTGGGGGAGCTGATTTGCGACCCGGAGCATACTGAGTCGGAAAATGACCAGGTGGCAGGGCTGGGGCTCCTGGGCATGAAGACTGTATTTGCCAGGGAGAAGCTGACCAGCCAGGTGAAGGGCGTCTGCCGTGCTTTGCCGTTTATGGGGCAGTCCATTTCGGCAGATGGCCTGCGGGGCTATGAAATTCACATGGGGCATACGGAGTTTACCCGCCCTGAGGATGTTCATCCCTTTACGATTAGCGAGCGCCGTAATGCCGCCTGCCAGGATGTGGAAGGAACTGCCAACGGCACCAATGTCTTTGGTACGTATATCCACGGCGTATTTGACAATGACGGCTTCCGCCGCAGTGTGCTGAATGCAGTCCGCATAGCCAAGGGGTTAGAGCCTCTTGCCAATACCCGGAATACGGCAGCGGAAAAGCAGCAGGCGTATGAGCATCTGGCTGATGTGGTGGAAAATGCCCTTGATATGGACAAGCTTTATGAGATTATGGGGGAGTCCGGGCTTAGAGGGCAGGAAAATCCGGCACAGGCAATTCCGGCCCAGGAAGCCGGGGGACAGTGTGTTAATTCCGGGCAGGCAGCTCAGGACGCAGGAGAATGTGTATGATAACGGCGGTTTTGGCTTTTTTGGCAGATGCCATGATTGGCGACCCCAGGTCAAAGCTGCATCCTGTGGTGCTGATAGGCAGCCTGATTGCCAGCCTGGAGCGCAGCCTGTACCACGAGGGGGATACTGACAGGCGCAAGCTGTGGGCCGGCGGCCTTTTGGCAGTGACTGTCCTGATTCTGGTGTACAATATGACAGCCTGCCTTTTGCAGCTGGTGGGCCTCCTGGGCAATCAATATGTGACGGTGCTGGCAGAGGCGTTGCTTCTGAGCTTTACCATCTCCCCCAGGAGCCTGGCAGCTGCCGGCAGGGAGATTTATGGCTACCTGGTCAAGGGCGACATGGAAAATGCCAGGTACAAGGTAGGCTGGATTGTGGGCAGGGATACGGACAAGCTGTCCAGCGGCGAGGTCACCAGGGCTACTGTGGAAACGGTGGCAGAGAATACAGTGGATGGGGTGATTGCCCCGCTGTTTTTCTTTTTGCTGGGGGGAGTGCCGCTGGCCTTTCTTTATCGTGCGGCTAATACCCTGGATTCTATGGTGGGGTACAAAAATGACAAGTACCTGTATTTCGGGCGGATTTCTGCCCGCCTGGACGATGTGCTGAACTATATTCCGGCCAGGATTACGGGGCTTTTGTTTGTGCTTTCGGCGTTTTTGCTGGGGCTGGACTGGCGCAACAGCTGGAAGATGCTGCTGCGGGATGCCGGGAAGCACCCCAGCCCTAACGGGGGCTGGGCGGAGGCATCAGTGGCAGGGGCCCTGCATATACGCCTGGGGGGATATAATTCCTATTTTGGCCGGGAAAGCTTTCGTGCCTATATGGGGGAGCCTCTTGAGGAACTGGCGCCAAAGCATATTCTTGGCTGCACGAGATTGATGTATACAGCAACCATATTGTTTTTGTTTATTATACATATTATGCAGCAGGTATACATGATGCAGTGATTTTGCCCTTGCCGTGCAAGTTTTTTGGGTAATGTTTTTAGGCCAATAGATGTTTGTGTGCAGAGATATTTGGGCATATGTATGTTTTTGGCTGCCTGGGTATTTTTGCACAGGGATTTGGTGCGTAAGTGCTTTGGTGCATAGATGTTTTTAGTGAGATGAGGAAATGGATGCTTTTTTTATCGGCTTGCAATTTCTGACCCGCCTCCATGTGGTAAGGCAGACTGTATGGACTGAGGAGGCTTTTGGCAGGAGCGTCAGGTATTTTCCCCTGGTGGGGCTGGTGCTGGGGGGGATTTATGGGGCAGCTGCCCTGGCTATGGCCTGGCTTCCCTGGTATGCCGGCTATGATTTTCCCGTGCATGTCAGGGCGGCAGTTCTGGCGGTGCTGCCCTTTCTGCTGACCGGGGGGATTCACTGCGATGGCTTCATGGATACTGTAGATGGCGTTTTTTCAGGCCGTGGCAGGGAGCGTATGCTGGAAATCATGAAGGACAGCTGCAGCGGCTCCTTTGCGGTGGTTTCCTTCGGCATCCTGCTGCTTTTGCAGTATGCGGTGCTGCTGGATATGCCTTTGGAGGTGCTGCCGCTGGCAATGCTGGCGATGCCCGTAACAGGGCGTCTGATGATGGTTATCGGCATCTCCCTGTTTCCTTATGCCAGGCCGGAGGGCATGGGCAAGGCCTTCGGCAAGTATGCGGACAGGAGAAGCTGCCTGATGGTGACTGCCTATACGGCGGCAGTTCTGGCATTAATAGGCTGGCAGGCGCTTTTGGCGGCGGCAGCGGCAGCTGTCTTTTCCTTTTGGTGCGGCAGGTATGTGACAAATCTGCTGGGGGGAATGACAGGGGATGTCTATGGCACCCTTTGCACTGTCAGTGAATTAATCGTGCTGCTGGTATATTTATTCAGCTATTCTGTATTTTATTAGGTTTTAGCGGGATTTTTTCTGTATATTTTGCGAGCCTTGCAGGATTTTTGCCCTTCATGGCGAATTGTATATGCAAAAGAGAATATCTCGAATTTTGAATGTCTCGGAACGCCTCGGATTTTGCTTTTATCGGTAAGATAAATTTCGTAGGAGGCGAGTTCCGTAAAGGAGAGGGATTGTTATGATTATAAAAGTTTTGGTGCCGGGTTCCTGCGGCGAGCTGGCCCAGGGATGGAAGGACGGACAGCCGTTTATGATCACCTGCCCGATAGGGCTTTATTCCAGGGCACTGGTTACGGACCGCACCTCTGCCAAGACGGGCCTTGGCAGGAAGGCGGAACTGGCACTCAGGACAACTGTCAGCTATATGGGCTTTGATGATTTTCCTTTGGGGCTGGCTCTTGAGTCCCAGCTGCCGACAGGCAAGGGCATGGCGGCCAGCACGGCGGATATCGTGGCAGTGATACAGGCTGTCTCTGCGGCGATTGACGAGGAATTGGAGCCGGAGGAGATAGCGGAGATTGCTGCCGGTATTGAGCCGACAGATGGCATTTTTTATCCAGGGATAGTCAGGATGAACTACATGACGGGGGAGCTATTGCAGAGCTATGGCAATGCGCCAAAGATGATTATCGCCATGTTTGATACCGGTGGCACGATTAATACGATTGAGTTCCATTCTGAGTATCATGGGCATGAGAACAGCCCTCAGGAACTTTTGGATGCCATAGATGAACTGGATAGGGATTTTTCGGCACAGCAGATTGGCAAGGTAGCAACTTTAAGTGCTCTTGCCAACCAGCACCTGGTGCACAAGCCGCAGCTGGAGGAGATTATCGAATATGCCAAGTCCCTGGGGGCCCTGGGGGTAAATGTTGCCCATAGCGGCACCATGATGGGCGTGCTCTTTGCGGCGGATGAGTCCATGAAAAAGGTGCTGGAGGCGGCGAAGCTGATAGGGGCTAAGTTCCCTCATCTGGAATATTTTGAGACGGAGCGTTTAATTTCTGGTGGTTATGAGATTGAGCAGCGGTAAGCTGCAGAGTTTTGTGCATGGCGGCGATATCTATTCGGCAGAGAGCCCCTTGGGCCAGTGGCTGGATTTCAGTGCCAATATTAACCCTCTTGGGTTGTCGGAAAGCGTAAAACAAGCGATTATGGCAGGGATAGAAAGCCTGGTTCATTATCCTGACCCGCGGGGGAGGGAACTGAAGCAGGCTGTTTCTGCATCGTACAATGTGCCGGAGGAGGCAGTTGTCCTCGGCAATGGTGCGGCAGAACTGTTTTATGTGTACTTTCATACCAAACGGCCGGGCAGGGTGCTGCTGCCTGTGCCATCTTTTAGTGAATATGAAAAGGCAGCCCGTAGTGCCGGAGCGGAAATCAGGTATTTTTATTTGCAGGAGCAGGAGGATTTTCATCTTGATTTTGCCAGGCTACGGTCTGAAATGGCAGGTTGCCGTACCGTGGTGCTGGGCAATCCCAACAACCCCACAGGTGAGCTGCTGGAACGGGAGGCTGTGGAGTGCTTTGTGCAGGCAGCGGGGGAGGCTGGCATCGATGTCATGGTGGATGAGTCCTTTTTGGATTTCCGGCATGACCGCCAGCTTTATTCTGTAGCGGACTTGGCGGCAGAATACGATAATCTGCTGGTTATCAGCTCCTTGACGAAGGCTTTTGCCATACCCGGGCTGAGGCTTGGCTACGGCGTGGCAGCCGGGGAACTGGTAAAAGAACTTGAATTTAACAAGGATACCTGGAATGTAAATTCCTTGGCCCAGGCGGCAGGCATAGCGGCTTTGGGGGATGATGGGTACAAGGCGCGCACGCTGGCATTTATCGGTCAAAACGTGCCGTATATGTTCAATAGGCTGCGGCAAATGGAGGGGCTGAAGGTGTATGAGCCGTCAGTGAATTTTGTGTTGCTGAATATAGCGGGCTGTGGCATGGAAAGCTGGCAGCTGGCAGAAAAAATGCGGCAGAGGGGCGTCTTAATCAGGGATTGCAGCAATTATCCGGGCCTTGATACCAGGTTTGTCAGGGTGGCTGTGCGTGGCAGGGAAGAAAACAGGCTGATGTTGCAGGTATTGCAGGAGTGCCTGGAAACTTGATTGTTGAAAGATTGCTTTTTGAAGTTTGTTTATTTGCTTGAATGTTTTTTGTTTCATTGTTTCATTGTTTGCTTGTTTGTTTAATTGTTTCATTGTTTTATTGCTTGTTTAATTGTTTGATTGTTTTAGGAGATGAATAGCGTGAATAAGGTGACAAGGCTGATTTTGGTGCGCCACGGCCAGACTGTATGGAACAAGCTGGGAAAATATCAGGGGCAGGCGGATATAGAGCTGTCCGAAATTGGGCTGGAACAGGCAGAGCTGCTGGGCAAAAATTTTGCCTATCCTGAGGCCAGGGCGGTTTATGCAAGCCCCCTGAAACGGGCTGCCGCTACTGGCAGGGCTGTGGCAGCGGCCCTTGGGCTGGAGGTGGTGACCTGTGATGAGCTGAAGGAGATTTCCTTTGGTGACTGGGAGGGGCTTACCTATGAGGAAATAAATTCTGTCTGGCCATCTGTGCATGATGGTCTTTTTAACAGGCCGGATATTACGGCATGCCCCAATGGGGAAGGTTTTTTCAGCGTGCAGGAAAGAGCCGTGAGCAAACTGAAGGAGCTGGTGGAGAAGCACAGGGGGGAAGATTTTGTCATCGCAGCTCATGGCGGCGTCAACCGCACCCTGCTTTGCTATGCCTTGGACCTGCCCCTCAGATATATGTGGAATATTCGCCAGGATAATACGGCTGTCAATGTAATCAGTTTTTACGAAGGCGGCAGGATTACTGTGGATTTGATGAATGATACCCATCATCTGGAGAAAAAATAGATTTTAAATAAATTTTAAAAAAAGTGTTGACATTCGATAGGAAGTAGTGTAATATATACATCGTTGTCGCTGACATATCTTTGAGAGCCACGCGGAGAGCGGTAGGCAGGATGCGGGAGTGACAGAGGCAATAAAAAATATTTCAAAAAAGTTCTTGACAAACTGAACGGATTGAGATATTATATAAAAGCTGACTCACACAGCGGTCTTACAAAAGGTTTACAAAGCTTTTACAAGCCGTTGATGATAGAGAGGCAGTGTTCCTTGAAAACTAAACAATGCAATAAGGAAATCATGCACACATGATTTTCAAGCCAGATGTTGGATTCTGTGTCCGCCGTGCGGATGCAGGATATAAACAAAAACAAGATTTGTGCGAAATACAATCTGAAATTCCATTACATGGATAATTTTTAGAGCCAATCGGTTCTCTGATATAATTTATTGGAGAGTTTGATCCTGGCTCAGGACGAACGCTGGCGGCGTGCTTAACACATGCAAGTCGAACGGGGCGAAGTTTCCAAC
>JALFXV010000037.1 GCA_022786545.1 Selenomonadaceae bacterium | reverse complement strand
GTTGGAAAGAGTCTGGGCATTGTCGCCAATGGCAGTGCCGCGGCCTGCCGCCTCCATGCCAAACTTGTGCACATCAGCATCGTCCCTGAACTCATAGAAAGTGCCGAGGGCGTTGGAGCCGCCACCCACGCAGGCCAGAAGGTAGTCAAGGCGTCCGCCGGTTTCTTCCTTGATCTGCTCACGGATTTCCCGGCCGATAATGGACTGGAAATCCCTTACCATAGTCGGATATGGATGAGGCCCCACCGCAGAACCGATGATGTAGTGGGTATCATCGATATGGGCAGCCCAGTAACGGATTGCCTCGCTGGTGGCATCCTTCAAGGTGCTGGTGCCGGTAGTGACAGGTACCACCTCTGCCCCCAGCAGTTTCATCTTGAAAACATTCAGCTTCTGGCGCTCAATATCCACAGCCCCCATGAAAATCTTGCACTCCATGCCGAACAGCGCCGCCACCGTGGCCGTTGCCACGCCATGCTGGCCTGCGCCGGTCTCAGCAATCACCCGCTTCTTGCCCATGCGCTTAGCCAGAAGAGCCTGCCCCAGGGCGTTATTAATCTTGTGGGCGCCGGTATGGAGCAAATCCTCCCGCTTGAGATAAATCTTTGCCCCGCCATAGTGCTTGGTCAGCTTATCCGCATAGTACAGCAGGGTAGGACGCCCTGCATATTCCACATAGTATTTTCTCAGTTCCGCCAAAAAATCCGGGTCATCCTTGTATTTATTATATGCCTCTTCCAGCTGGTTCAGTACCGGCATAACAATCTCCGGCACATACTGTCCGCCATACTTGCCAAATCTACCCTTACTAGCCATTATCTATTTCCTCCTAAACTTCTGCTCATGCCGCCCTCCCGGGATAACATGCCATTACTTTTTCATCAATTACTTTTTCTTCAAATGATAACTTATATAAAATGATTTACAAAGCCCCGTAAAGCATCACGCCTGCACGAAGCTGATGGTCTGCGCCAGCACATCCTCTGCCGTGGCCAGGCCCTCCCCTACCAGGATGCCATCCAGCCCTGCCTGGTGCAGCTTTCTTGCTTCCTCCACCGTGTGGATGCCGCTTTCGCTGATCAAGGTCCTGTTCCTGTCTGCCAGGGGCAAAAGGTCAAGGGTGTTCTGAATGGTGGTCCTAAAATACTTCAGGTTGCGGTTGTTGATGCCGATGAACCGGGCGGGCGTGGCCAGGGCCTTTGCCATGTCATCCTCGTCATGGACCTCCACCAGCGCATCCATCCCCAGGCTCCAGGCCAGATACAGATAATCCTTCAGCTGCTGCCCGGTAAGGATACGGGCTATCAGCAGCACTGCATCCGCCCCCAGCATTCTCGCCTCATAAATCTGATACTCATCAATAATAAATTCCTTCCTGAGCACCGGGATGTCCACCAGGCCCTTGACCATCGTCACATCCTCGTTCCTGCCCAGAAAATGCTCATCCGTATGGACGGAAAGCATCGCGGCACCGGCCTCTTCATAAATCCTGGCCAGCTCCGCCACCGAATGATTATGGCCAAAATTACCCTTGGAAGGTGACTGCAGCTTGCACTCAGCTATGAGGTTCCACCGGCTCTGCCGGAAACGGCGGGACATGGCAAAAGTGCCCTTGCTGGCCTCCGCCCGCCGCTTCACTTCCTGCAGGGGCAGGGCTTTTTTCGCCGCCGCCACGGTCTCCTTTTTCTTTGCCACGATTTCTGCCAAAATATCTCTCATGTCTTACCTCTCATAACGCATCTCGCATCGCTTATTTCTCATAGCTTGCCTCTCACAGCTTGCCTGCCTCCTGCAAAAATTCCCTTATCAGCCGGGCATCCTTCTGCCTGTCCGTCTCCAGGGAGCTGGAAACATCAACGCCATAGGGCTGGAAGATTTCCATAGCCTCCCTGATATTGTCCGCCCTGATGCCCCCGGCGATGATATAGGGCTTGGTCACCTTTTTTATTTCAGGGGCGGCACTCTGCCAGGCAAAGCTGATGCCGTTGCCGCCCTCGGCGTTTTTGCTGTAGCTGTCTAGCAAAATAAAATCTGCCGGGTAATTGTTTGCCCTTGCCGGAGAAAAATCCTCCCCGTAGCGAAAAGCCTTAATGATGCTGTAGCCATCAGCCTGCAACCGCCCGGCATATGCCTCGTTTTCATGGCCGTGGAGCTGGACAATATCAAGGCCGCAGTAATCAGCCAGGCGACTTACCTCCTCCAGGGGCTGGTCCACAAAAACCCCCACCTTGCGGCACCGGGGCACCCTCCGGCAGATTTCCCGCACCGCCTCAGGCTCCGCATAGCGCCAGAACCGGCTGTTCATGATAAAGCCCAGAAAGTCCGCCCCCCTGGCCGCCGCCACAGCCGCCTCCACATCCCTGATGCCGCAAATCTTTACCTTTACGCCGCCATCCTTCATCACACAATCCCCTTGCATCTCACTAATTCAATCTCACATATCTTATTGCACATTTCCGCTATACATTTGCCCGATACATTTTCTTAACGCCTTTGCTCCGGGCATTTACGCACTCAGCTTCTGGGTTTCCTCAATCAGCTGCTGCAGCTTCTTCAGGGCAGCCCCGGAATCAATCAGCTCATTTGCCAGCCTGATGCCCTCCTCGATGGAAGCAGCCTTGTCACCGGCATAGAGGGCGGCACCGGCATTCATCACCACGATATCCCGCTTGATGCCCCTTTCCTCACCCCGGAGGATTTTCAGGGTAATCTCCGCATTCTCCTGAGGGGTGCCGCCTGCATAATCAGCCAGCGCCCCCGGCTGGAAGCCATAATCCGCAGGATTGATTTCATAAGTCCTGATGGCCCCGTCCTTAATCTCGCTAACCTTGGTCTTGGCATTGGTGGAAATCTCATCCATGCCGTCACCGGAAGCAATTACCAGGGCATGCTTGACGCCCACTTCCTTCAGGACACCTGCAATCAGCTCCGTCAGCTCCGCATCGTAGATGCCCACCATCTGGTAGTCAAGGCCGGCTGGATTGATAATAGGCCCCAGCAGGTTAAAGACAGTACGGAAGCCCAGTTCCTGCCTGGTCTTGGCCACATACTTCATGGCCTTGTTAAAGGCCGGGGCAAAGAGGAAGGCGATGCCGATATCATCGATGATTTTCCCGGCCTTCTCAGGGGTCAGGTTATACCTGACACCCAGCTCGCTGAGCACATCGGAGCTGCCGCTGGCGCTGGACACGCCCCTGTTGCCGTGCTTGGCAACGGATACACCGCCGGCTGCCAGCACAAAGGCCGCCGTGGTGGAGATATTGAAGGTGTTCTTAGTATCGCCGCCAGTGCCGCAGTTGCACATCACAGGCTTCTGATGAGGCACACGGGAAGCATGGGCAATCAGCGTCTTGGCAAACCCGGCAATCTCATCCACAACCTCCCCCTTCATCTTCAGCACGGACAGAAAGCTGGCAATCTGGCTCTCATTGGCCTCGCCGGTCAGGATAATATCCATCGCCCTGCCTGCCTCCTCCTGGGTCAGGTTCTCACCATTCATAATCTTCGTAATGTACTGCTTCAACATAATAACTACTTCCTTTCTTCATTCCGTAAAAAATAAAAAACCACTTCGCTCCATGTACAATGCCGTTCCTACAGATTATACATGGGGCGAAATGGTTTCGCTGTGCCACCCAACTTCAACATCATATCCTGAGCCTTAGCTTTGCCCGCTGCCACCCACTATCATCAATCAGGAGAAAACAAAAACGACACTTCCTCCCTAACGAGACGAAATGTCGTGCCACTCGATATGATATCCTCTTGATACGGGAAACTATCCATACTGATGCTTCCGATATCTCAGCCCTGTAACGGGGGCACCCGTTTCAGCCTACTCTCCCTCCACAGGAAAGATTTCGGTGAACCCTCCTGGGACCATTCACTGAAAGCCTAACACCGGTCATCACACCAACCCGCTTCCACGGCACCGGCTCGCTGAAGATAAACAAAATCAGCTACTATTTCCCACTCTATGGTTTAAAATATGCAGTTCTGATACATTTCATGTCCTCGGGAGCCCCGCTCCCTTTGACGATTTGTATGTTACACTTTTTTTTTTAGCTTGTCAACACTTTTTTGAAAAAATTTTCATCCTCCCTCCCACCTGCATAAAAAAAGGAGTCGGCGTCCAATGGACAAACCGACTCCCTGCCTATCAAAAAACAAAACCAAAACCAGCTACAGGCACAAAACAACAAACAGACAGCTGCAAAACAAAGTAAAACAAATACGTATACAGATACAGAAACAGAAACAGCTATCAGAGCTGTGCCGGGGCAGGAGCCACGCTCTTTACCTCGCTAATCTCCACGCCGTCCGGTACATACAGCACCATAGTCGCCGTAATGCGGCGCACCTCCCCATCCTGCACATAGCATACGCCATTCAGGAAATCACAGATGCGGCGCTGCTCAGAAAGCTCCACACGCTCATAATTCACAATAGCGGAACGCTTGGACTTCAGCGCATCAGCAATCTCGGAAACGCTGTCAAAGTTCTGCGGCACATAAATCTGAATCTTCATTTCCTTGCCAGACACCAGCTTCATGCTCTGACGGCGCACAGCCGCGTCAAACTTAGGATTCGGCGCAACAGGGGCAGCAGGCACATCAGCACCGCCTACCACCTTCTGGCTCTCCGCTGCCACAGTGGAAACAGCCTCCGGCCTCGCAGCAGCTACAGGCTCATCCACAACACTGTCCAAATAAATCTCTTCCTCCACAGGTGCAAAAAAATTGCTCAGCTTTTTGATAATTTCCACGTTATCCGCCTCCAACAACAAATCCCAATAAATTCGTTATATCCCTATTATCGTATCCTTGCACCCATAGAAAAACGACCCATGCTGTTTTACTCCATCAAGTGCTAAACTTCATCTCAAATATCACTTTATAACTCTGCGACTATTATACACTATTGTTTCATAAATATCAATGGCTACTTTAGACCCAATTTAAACGCGTCTTACTTCCTGGCATTTTTGCTGGCACGGCCACGGACAGTCTTGTCCAGAATGGCCTTGCGCAGACGGATGCTCTCAGGGGTAATCTCCACCAGCTCATCCTGATTGATGTACTCAATAGCCTGCTCAAGGCTCAGGATACGCGGCGGCACAAGGCGGATTGCCTCATCAGAAGCAGAAGTACGCATATTGGACACATGCTTTGCCTTGCACGGATTGATGTCAATATCCATCTCACGGGAGTTCTCCCCTACAATCATGCCCTCGTAAACTGCCTGGCCCGGAGAAATAAACATAGTACCACGGTCCTGCAAGGAGAAGATGCCATAGCCGGTGGTCTCACCCTGCTCAAAAGCTACCAGGGAGCCACGTACACGGCCCGGAATATCCCCCTTATACGGCACATAGCCTGCAAAGACATGGTTCATGATGCCGTTGCCCTTGGTATTGGTCAGCAGCTCGGAGCGGAAACCGATGAGGCCACGGGCAGGAATAAGGAACTCCATGCGCATATAACCGGCCACCTCGGTCATGTTGGCCAGCTCTGCCTTGCGGGTGCCCAGGGACTCCATAACAGTGCCCATGAACTCCTGCGGCACCTCGATGGTCAGGTTCTCCATCGGCTCGCACTTCTGACCGTTGATGGTCTTGTACACAACCTCAGGCTTGCCCACCTGCAGCTCATAGCCCTCCCGGCGCATGGTCTCAATCAGGATGGACAGATGCAGCTCGCCGCGGCCAGAAACCTTGAACACATCGGCACTATCAGTTTCCTCCACCCGCAGGGCCACATTGGTCTCCACCTCCTTGAACAGGCGGTCACGGAGATGGCGGGAAGTAACGAACTGCCCCTCCCGGCCTGCAAACGGGCTGGTATTGACGCCGAAGGTCATGGACAGGGTAGGCTCGTCAATGTTGATAGTAGGCAGCGCCTCAGGATTCTCCGCATCAGCCACGGTATAGCCGATGCTCACGTTGCCCAGGCCGGTGAGGCACACGATTTCACCCATAGAAGCCTCCGGCACTTCCACACGGCTCAGCCCCTGATAGGTATACACCTTGCCCACCTTGGCCCTGGTCTGGCTGTCGCCATCCATCAGCACAACAGCCTGGTTAGGCTTTACCTTGCCGCGGATAATGCGGCCCACAGCCACCTTGCCAATATACTCGTCCGCCTCCAGGGTAGTAACCATCATCTGCAGAGGCCCCTCCGCATCTCCCTTAGGAGCCGGAATCTCCTTGACAATAGTCTCCATCAGCGGATTCAGGTCAGCGTTGTCATCCTCCATGCTGTACTTGGCGATGCCATCCCGGGCCGTAGCATAGATGCAAGGGAAATCCAGCTGGTCATCATCTGCATCCAGCTCCATGAACAGCTCCAGCACCTCGTCATACACATCATCCACCCGCTGGTCAGGGCGGTCAATCTTGTTGATGACCACGATTGGCTTCAGGCCCTGCTCCAGAGCCTTCCTGAGCACATACTTGGTCTGAGGCATCGGTCCCTCAAAGGCATCCACCAGCAGCACAACGCCGTCCACCATGTTCAGGACACGCTCCACCTCGCCGCCGAAGTCAGCATGGCCCGGGGTATCAACGATATTAATCTTGATGCCGTCATACATAATGGCAGTATTCTTGGAAAGAATTGTAATGCCTCGCTCACGCTCCAAATCACCAGAGTCCATAACGCGTTCCGCAACCTGCTCGTTGGAACGGAAAATATGGCTCTGCTGCAGCATGGCATCCACCAGGGTGGTCTTGCCGTGGTCAACGTGGGCAATAATAGCAATATTCCTCAAATTCTCATTTGTACTCATAGGTTTTCAATTCCTCCCATTAATGCAAACAAAAGGGGAGTCACCTGCTCCCCACCTTAAACTCATTCCAAAATAACCTATAACGTATAAATAATATCCCAGATGCTCTCAAAAGTCAATCTTTTTTTACTCAACATCTCCTCAAAATTTGACCAAGGAACCTGAGCAAGGACTATGGCAATTCCCTGCCCAAAGTTCATGCAAGGGCACTGCCAATATACCCGTCCAGCCGTTTCAATAATCATAGCAGCCACTGGCAAATGCCTCAGCTTTTGCAATAGGCGTAATAGCCGCTGGCAGAGATTTGCAGGGCCTCGCAGAGCCTCTTTACATTGGCATGCTCAGGACAAGCCTCCACCGCCTCCCGGATAAGCTGGTACAGTTCCGCATTTTTCGGCCTGCTGGCCTTATCCCGCCTGACGGCACTGCTTGCCTTGCACAAGACCTCTTTTTCGATTAAGAGTTCATTGGAACGTTTCTCCAGTACCTTCATCCTGTCCGTAAGTTCCAGCGTCACCTTCTCCAGCTGCCTGACACGGCTTTCATACAACTCAACATCTGCCAGCAGCTCTTGCAGTTTGGCTGCCACATCCTGCCGGTCATACTCCCTGCCACCTGCCTCATCTGCTGCCCTTAGCCTGGCCGCAGATTTCCTGCTGCTATTTGCCTTCACCGGCCCCTGCAAGGCTTCCATGCCGTTAGCAGCATACATA
>JALFXV010000002.1 GCA_022786545.1 Selenomonadaceae bacterium | reverse complement strand
TGATTAGTGCAGGGGAGCTGTCAGAAAAACATCAGTAAATATTCCAATGGGCGGTCACTTTTTTGCATTGCTGTGCATAAAATTACAGTCAGACCTTTTTATAGAGCACCAGGGCAGTACCATCGCAGGCACGCTCGCGCTACTATCCACGCCTAGCGGATGCTAAGTTCACGCTTCGCCTTCGGCTCGCGTATCACTAAGCACCGAGGCGCGTCTCAGTGCCATGCGAATGGTACATGCCCTGATACTCTTTAAGAGGTCTGACACAAAATTTGCACAAATCTGTTTATAAAGTCAACCGCCCATAAAATTATCTGCTAACAGTTACAATCCTGCGACAGCTCCCCCACTTACTTATCAGCAATCCCTTATATTTTGCCATCGCAACATAATGATACTTTACGAGCAAGTCTGAAATAGGGGGGGCTAGGAGCTGACGAAGCCTGATACTGCCAACAACTATGCAAGGCAACCTGCTATTATAAGCAGAGTTGTTTGCACTGTACGTTTATACAGCGGTTGGCAGTTGCAAGTTTCGTCAGCTTCCCGGCCCCCCTTTTCAGGCTTGCTCGTAAAGCTGTATGCAGCACTATGGCAACATATGACAAGTGGCGTTTTATCATTTTGTCTATATCTGTTCAGACAAAGAAAGGGATGAGTGAGGACAGTACCCATAGAAAACCTTTGTTGTGCCTCGTTACTTCATTCATCAGAGCCGCAGGCGATAGATGAATGTTAGTAACGCGAGGCACAACTAGGAGCGCGAGCGTGTTTTCTATGGTTAGCTGTCCCGCTCAGCCCATTTTTAGTCTGAACAGAGTCCACGCAATATCAAACTACGTCAGTTTATGCACGAAGTAACAATCAAGCACTACGATAAACTGAAATTACTCCATATCTACTGTCAGCACCTCCGGCACCTCGGTAATAAACCACTGCTTGGCCGCCTTGCCGATAGCCTTAGTGGCAGTAGCATCAATGGCACCGCTCAGCACCGCCCCCATCAACGGCACGCTCTTGCCCAGTACCTTGCCGGTAAGCGCCACAGCCGACTTCTGCATGGCCTTCTCCAGCACCGTGGCAGTCAGCTTGTTCATCACCTTGGAGCCCAGGGCGCAGAGAATCAATGCCTTCTTCACCTTCTCATCCTCCAGCCGCCAGCCCCCCATCAGGGCAATAGCCGCTGCCATGCGCATCTGCAAAAGGGTGCCGCTGACCAGGTTGATAGGCAGGGTCATCATGCCCCCCACGCCGGTAGCCGCCCCCACCAGCCCTGTCTTGAGCTGATAGTCCTTGATAAGCTTGTCAGCCTGCTCTGCCAGAGTGCCCTTCTTGGCCAGATATTCCCTTGCCAGCTCTTCCGCACTGTCAAGACCCGGCAAATCAGCATTGACCGCCATCTTATAGGCCCAGTCCAAAATCAGGGAATAGCTGCCTGCATCCCCCTTCAGCACATCATTCATCCAGCCAGCCGCCTGCTCAAAGCCAGGCAAGCCCGAAAAATCCAGCTTCATATTCATTCCGCCTTTCATATCAGCCCAACGGCACCATAATCCTCCTGCGCTGGTCAAATATCATACCCTCGGTATAGCCGAAGCCCTTCACATACTCAATGGCATCATCAATATAGCTGCCGCAGTCCTCCGGCTTGTGGGAGTCCGAGGAAGTGATAATCGGCAGCCCATACTCTGCTGCAATCTTCATAAAATCAGGATAAGGGGAAATCTCCGCAATAGGATAGCGGTAGAATGTCCCCGTGTTCACATCGATGCCCATGCCTGCCTTTTTCAAGGCCTCAGCCGCCCTGACCAGATAAGGCGTCACATCAAAATCCGGCAGGAACTTGTACAGCCGCAGGTTAAAAGGATGCCCCAGCACATCGTACAGCCCCCCGGCACAGAGATGCTCTATCTCCTGGGTGTACCACTCATAAATATCCTCCAGGGAATGGCGCTGCCACTCATCCTTGATTTCTACTGAGTCATAGGCCCACCCCCGGATAAAGTGGATGGAGCCTATCACATAGTCAAATTCATATTTTTCCAAGATTTCCCTGACCTTGGCCTGATTCTGGAAATTGCACACCTCAATGCCGGTCTTGACCTTGTAGCCAAGGCTTCTCAGCTTCTCCATAAAAGCGAAATAATCATCCAGGGTGTGCTTGAATTTATTCTTTTTCAGCCATTTCTGCTGAAAGCTGCCCACAAAGGAATCATCCAGAATCAAATCATCATAATAAAGCTGCTCAAACTCAGGAAAGGTGTGAGTATGCTCGGAGATGCCGATTTCATCCAGCCCCCTGGCAGCAGCCGCCTCAAAGAAGCCCTTTACCCATTCCACATCGTAGTCACCATACTCAAAGTGCATGTGATAATCGTATTTCATTCCCAAACCTTCTTCTCTTAATCATACTCGCAGGCTCAAATCAGGCCCTGACGGATGAATTCCTTAATCTGCTCCATAACGCCGTGCTCTTTATTGCTCCTGCACTGGAACCTTGCCACCTTCTTCAGGTCAGGATGGGCATTTTCCATAGCGTAGCTGTAGTAGACCTCCTGCATCATCTCATAGTCGTTCATATAGTCCCCAAAGGCCGCACATTCCTCCGGCTTGAAGCCGAACTTCTCCTGCACCTTGCGGACCGCCCAGCCCTTGTTGGCCTCAGGGTTCAGGTAATCCACCCACACGTTGCTGCTGAGGGTGCGATGGAGATAAGTGTCCACCTCCGACATAGGCTCCCAGATATTCTTTACGGAATCTTCCTCATCATTGTCAGCGATAGCCAGCTTGATGAAATCATCATCAATATCCTCAAAGCTGTCCACGTACTCCGCCTGGGTATAATACTTGTCCAGCTCTCCGAAATAAGGCTCCCAGTGCCGCAGCACATAGCCCTTTTTCTTGCCGCTGACTACAGGATAGATATTCCCCAGGGACAGTGCCTTGTTCAGCACCTTCATGTATTCCTGCTTATCAATCACGCTGGAAAACATCTCCTCCCCCCGGTAGCAGGAAAAAGCGCCATTTTCCGCCAGAAAGAGAAAATCATCTGCGTACTTGCCCATCTGATACATCAGGGCAAAATACTGGCGGCCGCTGGTAGGCGCAAAAATAACCCCCCGCTTCTTCAGCTCCGCCATTACCTCGTCAAACTCTGCCGGCAACTGGCTGTTCTCATCCAGCAGCGTACCATCCATATCCGAAAAAATCACCTTAATCATAGACACACCCCTATCAATCGTAAAACAATAAACAACGTACAGTATACCACGAACCACGCTCTGCAATATGAAATGTACTCAAAGAAAACCTTTATTGTGCCTCGTTACTTAGCGAGAGCGTGTTTTCGTGAGTACATTCATATGCAGAGCACGGATTATGGCATGGTCATTGTCCTTTGCGCCCGTGGTACAAGCACCAAGGCTCCTCTGCCATATAATCCCCCTCATGGTAATAAGCCGCCCGGGCACGGCAGCCGCCGCAGGCCCTCTTGTACTCGCAGCTGCCGCAGCCCCCGGAATACTCCAAGGTGCGCAGCTTATTCAGCACCTCACTGTTTTTCCATATCTCATCAAAAGGAGTCTGGCGCACATCCCCAAGCTCCATATTGAGATAAGCACAAGGCTGCACCTTGCCCCTTGGGCTAATTATACAATAAGCCGTTCCTGCCAGACAACCTCTGCGGAAGCGGGTTTTCATGCCCATCTGGGCAGCAATCCGCAAAAACTGCGGCGCACAGGTAGGCTTCAGCTCAATCTCCACTTCCTGCTGCTTCTTCATAATCCGCGTCAAGGTGTCCTCATAAGCCTCCGCCCGGAGGGACTCCGCCTCAATAGTCTTCGCCCTGCCTGTAGGCACCAAAAAGAAGAAGTGGTGAGCCACTGCCCCCTCTGCCACGGCAAAATCCGTCAGAGCCTCCAATTCGTGATTGTTCCACTCCATCACCGTGGTATGAATCTGGAAGGGCAGCCCTGCCGCCCGGCAGTTGCGCATGCCCTGCACCGCCCCTTCCCAGGCTCCCGGAAATTTGCGGAACTTGTTGTGCTTCTCCCTGTCCATAGAGTCAAGGGAAATCCCCATGCCCATAGCACCGGCAGCCTTCAGCTTCTGTGCCATCTCCAGAGTAATCAGCGTGCCGTTGGTGCCGAAGACAGGCCGTAGCCCAAGGCTGGCAGCATAGGCCACCAATTCCACAATATCAGGCCGCATAAGGGGCTCGCCGCCGGAAAAAATCATAATCTTGAAGCCTGCCCTGGCAATCTGCTCCAGCAAAGTCTTTGCCTCTGCCGTGGACAATTCTTCCTCCGCCTTGCAGCCTGCATCCCGGTAGCAGTGGTCGCAGTACATATTGCAGGCATTAGTGGTATTCCAAGAAACAATCATCAGTTGCTGCCTCCCTTTATGCCGATTTCTTCATCCGTCAGATAACAGGACGGGTCCGACTCCCAGAAGTCCCCGGTAACGGCCTCCGCCCTGGTGCGGAAATTGCCGTTGCAGTTGTCCAGGAACCTGCATTTAGCACAGCGTCCCTTCAAAAGAGGCTTCCTGTCTTTCAGCCCCGCCATGATGGGATGGGATGTATCCTGCCAAATCTCGCTGAACTTCCTGTCCCGGACGTTCCCGAAGGTATGATGCTGGGTGAACTGGTCAGGATGCACATAGCCGAAAGGGTCCACCTCACCGAAGGCAATACCGGAGCGGTTGCCTCCGTTCATGGCGATATACTTCCTTATCTGCTCTGCCTGAGCCTCGTTGCCCTCTGCCACAGCCTTCAAATACATGTACACGCCATCGCAGTGATTGTCCACCGTCAGGATTTCCTTTTCCAGTCCCCTGTCCTCAAAATCCTTCGTCCGGCGGATAATGGTATCCATAGCACGGCGTGATTCCTCTGCCGTCACATCCTGGTCCTGCATGGCACTGCCCCTGCCGGAGTACACCAGATGGTAGAAGCAGACCCGGTTGATATTCTCCCGCTCAATAAAATCAAAGATATTGTCCAGCTCCTGAATATTGTGGTGATTGATGGTAAACCGCAGACCTACCCGCTGTCCCACAGCCACGCAGTTCTGGATGCCTGTCATGGCCTTCTCAAAGGCACCCTCCACCCCCCGGAACTTGTCATTGACATCCTGCAAGCCATCCAGGGAAATCCCCACATAGCCTACGCCAATCTCCTTGATGCGGGCAGCCACCTCCCGGGTAATCAAAGTGCCGTTGGTGGACAGGGTAGGGCGTACCCCCTTTTTCTGGGCATACTCCGCCAGCTCAAAGAAATCAGGGCGAATCAGCGGCTCGCCGCCGGAAAACAGCAGCACCGGCACACGAAAATCCGCCAGGTCATCAATAAAAGCCTTGGCCTCCGCCGTAGTCAGCTCATCCTGATATTTCCTGCTGTCAGAGCTCATGTAGCAGTGACGGCATTTCAGGTTGCAGGTCTTGGTGGAATTCCAGACCACCACCGGCCCCATGCCCTCACCGGCCCCATTCCTCATGGCATGGGCGGATTTTGTATAGCGCAGGGAATCCCCATAATACTCCCTGGCAAATAAAAGCTTGGTTACACTTATCATAAATTTACTCTCACCTTATATATCAATTAATTCATACACAATGATGCAATCTTCCCCGCTTCAGCCTGGCGGACTGCTTGCTTTGCGCATATGCCGTCAATAATCAGCTTCAGCTTCATATTGATATTATCCTCAAAGCTGAGGGGCAGGCTGCTGAAAGCCGCCGCCTGAAAAAGGGAATGGAACATCTCCGTAATAATCTCTGCCGACACATCATCCCGGAACTCGCCCCCATGCTGGCCTGCCTGCACCAGCTGCAAAAACATCCCCATAAAAGCCGGCCCGTGGGCATGGCCGGCAGCCATCGGGCCCGACTCAGATACCTCTGCCTGTCCTGCTGCACCTGAGGCCAGCTCCCTGCCCCCTGCCTTTTCCCCGGCACTGAGGAACAGGGGCAGCACATACCGATTCTGACCCACCAGCCGTGCCGTCAGCATGACCATTTCCCCCAATATCTCTGCATGGCCCTTCCTCTGCTCCTGCAGCTCCTGCAAATGCTGCTGAAGCTGCACCGCCAGGCCGTCCAAAAGGCAGTGCAGCAGCTCTTCCTTGGAAGCAAAATAATTATAAAAGGTGCCCAGCCCCATATCGGCTGCCTTCATAATATCCGCCACCGAAGCCGCCTGAAAGCCGCAGCTGGCAAACTGCTCCACTGCCGCCTCCAGAATCCTGCTTCGCGCCAGCAGCTTCTTCTTCTCCCGCCTGCCCATCGCTTCAGCCATAAAAAACACCTCCATATCTTTTTATTATATATGAATATGACAAAATAGGGAAGCAAAAAATGAATTACATTCATTTTTGAGGTTGATGCCAAAGAGCCAGAAAAAAACAGGCTCCGGCAAATTGCCGAAACCTGTCACCACGCCCTGTAACGAGGCGCAATCTTAATATTTAACCTGACATTTATCTAAAACACCCGGCTTGATACCTGTCAGGCTGCTGCTTTTTTATTTTGCTGCATCTTCCAGGGCCAGCTTCTTGATATCCAGATCCACCATGATGCCCATAGCCCGGTCAAGGTCTGCCTTGCTGGAATTGTAGTTGTACAAGGCAGTGTAGTAGTTGGTCTGGGCCTGAGTCAGCTTTTCCTCGGCATCCATGACATCCAGGTTGGTGCCCACACCGGCAGAGTAGCGGACCTGGGCAATCTTATAGTCCTCCTGAGCCTTCTCCACGGCTACCTTGGTGGTATTGATGCTCTTTTCCGCAGCCTTCAGGTTCAGGTAGGCAGTGCGCACCTCCAAATCACCGGTCTGGCGGGTATCGGCAGCCACTGCCTCCGCCTTTACCACGGCAGCCGTGTTCTGCCTTACCTTTGCTTCCGTTACCTTATTGTCCCAGACATTCCAGGAAAGCCCCAGCCCTACTTCCCAGTAGTTGCCTGCGGAACGGTTGCTGTTCTCAGAAAAAGCACTGTCACCTGCCCATGCCTTGCTGGCTGATACCTGTACCTGCGGCAGGTAGCCTGCCTTGGCCGCTTTGACTTCCTCTCTGGCAACAGCCACCTTATAATCAGCAATCAGCACATCAGGACGATTGAGCATGGCATACTCGGTACATTCGTCCAAAGGAATCTCATAGGCGGTATATGCCAGGCTATCCGTCAGATTCAGCTCCGTGCCGGTTGGCACGCCCATGATGTTGTTCAGGGAAGCAATCGCCACATCGTAGCTGTTATTGGCAGTAATCAAATTCTGCTCAGCATTGGCCAGCTGCACCTGGGTACCCAGCACATCGGACTTTGCCACAGTACCCACGGCAAACTGGGCATTGACGTTTTTCAGATGCTCAGTCAGGGTATTCACGGAATCCTCTGCCACCTTGATCTGGTTCTTGGCCTGTAATGCCTTGTAATAAGCCGCCATAGTGCCTGCCTTTACCTTCTGCTTGGCCAGCTCCAGCCCCAGTTCAGAAGCATTCAGCCCCAGATTGGCTGCCTTTATCTTCGCCTCAAGCTCGCCGCCGGTATAAATAGGCATAGTCAGCTTGAGCACGTTGGCATAGGTATTGTATGCCTCCGCTGGAACAGTCCCATACCAGGAAACACTATCATAGCGATCCTTATGCCGGGTAGCACTGCTGTTCCAGTTCACTGTCGGCCCTGCCGTGCGCCGCGCCTGGTGCCTTGCCCACACGGCACTGTCATAATCAGCCTCCTGCTCCTTGATGCTGTAGTTGTTATCAAGAGCCAGCCTTACGCTTTCCTCCAGCGTCAAATCCATCGTCTCCGCACTGGCCACCGACATGGACATCATGCCCGCCAGCACCAGGCCGCTGAGCCTCTTAAAAGTATTATTGCACTTCAAAACAAATTCCTCCCCAATACCTTGAACACTCTGCCAGCAAGCCGCCAATATTGTGCAGCCTGCCTGAAATACGCAAGTTATTACAACAAAATATAAATCATTACATCTGAAAAATACCTGAAAATCACGCTTGTCAGAAGCTCTTGCGCAGGCCGAAATAGGTTGCCCGCTTCTCTGACTTGTTAATATCGTTCATCTGAGTAAACAGATATGTATCCTTGGCAATTTCGTATTGCAATCTGGATTTCAGGCGGAAATCATTGGGGTCATAGCCATCTACGGACAAATTCAGCTTTTTGCTGCCTATATCGATGCCGAGGCCGGCCTTGCTGTCAATCACCCCTGCCCTGGCACCGAAAAGCCCCCGGGACATGCCCCCCTGAAAGTTGATTTTGTTATCCTCCCCTATATCATTCAGGCCCAGCCGCAAAAAGCTGCTGTCATCGGGGCGGATATCCATGCCGATGCCGGTCTGCCAGCGGTCTTCCTTGCCGCTGTACATGGTCTCCAGGCTCCCCTCTGTCTCAATAGAGGAAACCTTGCCCATCATCTTGTCGGCACGCTGGCTGACCCCCCGGACACTGTGCAGGGTTGCCTTTAAATCCTCTGCCACCTGGGGGTCGGTCACTACCCCCTCCAGGGCGGAGGCCATGTTGTCGATGCGCTTGCTGGTAGCGGACAGGTTGGCAATAGCCGCCTTCAGGTTCGCTCCCGTTTCCCCGTTGCCGTTAAAGGTGGACACCAGCACTTCCAAGCTGTCTGCCGCCCGCATCAGGCTGCCCGTCATGCGGTTCATATTCTGTGCCATCTGGCGCACATCCCCCTGATTGCTGGTAGCCATATTCGCCAGGGTAGCAGTCAGGCTGTCAATGTTGGCAGTAATGTTCCTCATATTCAGGGAAACTTCCTTCAGGGCCTTCTGGGTTTCCTTGTCCCCCAGCACATCATTCATGGAATCCAGCAAAACCTGCACCTTCAGCACTGCCGTGTTCAGGTTTGCCATCATGTCATCCATCGTTGCCTCCTGCAAGCCATAGAGAAAATCTCCCGGTGCATAGCAATCCTCCATATCCGCATCCTGGGCCGGGGTTATATTAATGAACTTGCCGCCCATGACGCCATTGGAGGTAACAATCACAGTAGATTTTTTCGGAATCCTTACGCTGTCCTCTATGATGACATCCGCAATCACCCCCAGGCCGGAAGGCTCTACCTGGCCTACCTTGCCAATCCTCACACCGGCGTAGCACACATCGTTGCCGGAGGTCAGGCCGATGGCCTGGGGAAAGCCGATGCTCAGATTGTATCCCTTGTCACTGCCAGGCCGTATGCCGCTTAAAAGAGCCATAATGCCCACCAGCAGCACTATCCCCAGCAGGGTAAAGGCACCAACCTTTGCTTCTGTATTCATTTGCGTGCCTCCCTTCCTACATACATCCGCCGCAAGAAGCTCTGCACTCTTGCGTCCTCAAGCTTCTGAAAATTTTCCACGGTTTCCACGGCAATCAGCTCCCCCTCATAAATCATGGCGATGCGGTCTGCGATGGTGCAGGCACTTGCCATGTCGTGGGTAACCACCACGGAGGTTGCCTTCTGCCTTTTCTGGGTATCTATTATCAATTCGTCAATTTTGGCTGTCATGATGGGGTCCAGCCCTGAGCTGGGCTCATCATAAAAGATAATCTTCGGGTTGAAGGCGATGGCCCTGGCCAGCCCCACCCGCTTCTTCATGCCGCCGGACAATTCCCCCGGCATGGACGCCTCTATGCCGGGCAGCCCCACCTGCTCCAGCTTCTCAGCCACAATCCCCCTGATTTTTTCCTCAGGGTAATCCGTGTGCTCCCGAAGGCCGAAAGCCACATTCTCCCCCACGGTCATGGAGTCAAAGAGGGCAGAATACTGGAAAACCATGCCCATATTCATGCGCAGCTCATCCAGCTGCTTCTCCCCCATGCCTGCAATAGGCTTGCCCATGATATAGATTTCGCCGCTGGTGGGCCTGTCCAGCCCTATTAAAAGCCGCAAAAGCGTGCTCTTGCCGGAGCCGGAGCCGCCGATAATCGCCAGGGTTTCCCCCTCCACGATATCCAGATTGATATGCTTCAGCGCCTCATGGCTGCCAAAGCTCTTGCATACATCCCTGATTTTTATCATATCATCCCTCCAGCTACATCCTGCATCAGTAAAGCATCCAGGAAAGGATAACATTCAGCATAAAGATAACTACGATGGAAGCCACCACCGACCTGGTAGTTGCCGTGCCGACACCCTCTGCACCGGCAGGGGCCCGCATGCCATAATAGCAGCCCACGGTGGCGATAACCAGCCCGAAGACCATAGCCTTTATGAGCCCGGCATAAAAATCCGCCCCATCGGCAAACTGCTCAATGGAATGCCAATACACATAGCTGCTGATGCCAAAGTATTTCAGGGCCACCACCCAGCCCCCCAGCACGCCAATCAGGTTGCCGTACACTGTCAGAAGTGGCACCATAATCATGCAGGCTATCATCCTGGGAACCACCAGATACCCCAGGGGATTGGTGGCCATCACCCGCAGGGCATCAATCTGCTCCGTGACTTTCATGGTGCTTATTTCCGCCGTCATGGCAGAGCCTGTGCGGCCTGCCGCCACCACCCCCACCAGCACGGGGCCCAGCTCGCGCCCCACCGCGATGGCCACGATGCCGCCTACAGTGGACTCGGCGCCGAACTTAATCATCTCCCCGGCCATCTGCAAGGTCATCACCATGCCGGTAAACAGCAAAGTCAGGGAAACTATGGGCAGGGTATCCACACCCAGGTGAGACATCTGATGCAGGATATGCCCGGGGCGCAGCTTCTTAGGCATCTGCCGTACCGCCCCACCAAAGAGCAGCATCACATCCCCCACAAAGTACAGGACATCCAGCACCTTGGTTCCTATGTATTCGAGAAAGCGAGTGAACATAACCAGTCACCCTCCATAAAAAATTAATCCGCTTATTATTTTAGCAAGTCTAAATTGCTAAGTAAAGAAAAAACTGCACATAATCAATCAACAAAATCCCCACGCTACATGATAATAGTAGTTAGTGAAAATTGAATGAAACCTGCGCAGTTTTCATGCCTTATTTATTTTCCAATACGTTCACATTGGTGTGAATAATATTCTCAATGATATAGTCCGTGGCAGCCTTGTTCACAGGCGGAGCCTCCTGACGGGCAGCCTTATTCCGCCCTGCCTTATTACCCTCCTGCTTTGCCAGCCGCTCTGCCTGCTTTTTTGCCTTTTTGATGCTCTCTTTCAGTTCCTCATCATTCTTGGGCACCACCACGGCAGACTCAATGATGATTTCGTTGTTGCAGCTGCTGGACAGCATATCCTGCAGCTGGACGCTGACAGGTGGCTCCTCGTCCATATTGGCCCCGGCATCCAGGGCCGCCTGCTGCGCCAGAAGAATCTTTGCCACATTCACCAGCCCGCCGCCATGCACATCCAGCGCCAGGTTGCCCGGCAGCTGGTTCTGGGGCACGATATAAGGGACAGACACCTTGATATTTTCCCCCCGGTACGGCTTGATGGTGGTATCAAAAGTGATTTCCTCTCCCGGCAGCACATCCTTTTTGCTAGGCACGGCAGAAATCAGGGTAGCGGTCCTGCGCCCCCGTTCCACCATTACCTCAACCTTCAAATCCAAAAGGTCAGGCTCCTTTTCCTTGTTGCCCAGGATGACACTGAGAATGTCATTCAGCTCCCCGATAGAGACCTTTGCCACATCCTCTGCGTCATAGAACATATTCCGGCGCTCAATCAGGCCCTTCTCGCCATAATTGCTGCGCAGGGAGAATTTCAGGGAAGCGGTGGAACCATCCTGCCGGTCAAGGGTGTTGCTGATGGAACTGTACACCACGATAGGCGCCAGCACCGATACAACCTCTTCGTCATAGGCCAGCATGGAGTTATAAGTCACGCTTCTGCCAGTATCCTTGTCATGGACAGTGACAATAACAGGCACTGTCTGAGGCATCTGCCCCAGGATGCCGCCGATGCCGTCCTGCCTGTCCTGATTAATGCGGCCTATAATGCCGTTCACATTTCCCAGCTTCATGCCACTGGTAGGCCCGTGGATAGTGCTGATGACCTGGGCATCCGTCATGAAGTAGTTCACGTTGCCCCGATGGGTATAGGAATGGCCAAAAGCCAGAATCTTCCTGTCATCCACTGCCGTGACAGTGCCCATAGCCCCGAAGGAAAAATCTCCCACGGACATGGCCACCCCTACCGGGGAGCCCGGCTCCAGCACTGCATCATGCCGTGCCTGCATGGCGGAGGCACCGGCATCCCATACGCTGTCATAATCCAGCTTCATGCCCAGCCTGCCCAGGCCCTCCTGCAAAAGCTTCATGCCCCTGCTGCCAAAGCCGGAGGCAAAATAGGTATTCTTTTTTTCAATGGCCTCGCCGGAGGCAGGCTCCGCCATGCCCTCAGCGGCAGCAGGCTGTGCGCCACACCCGGCAGCATCATCAGAAGGATTAGCCTCGCCCCCGTCGTCGGCGGCTTCACTGCCGCTATTTCCTGTGGCGGCTTCACTGCCTGTATTCCCGGCGGCTGCTTCAGCAGCCTCCGCACCGGCTGCCTTTGCATCCTCTGCCGCTGCCACCTTGGCCTCCTTAGCCGCATCTGCCGCCTGGCGCTTCTCCCTCTCCGCCTTCAGCTTCTTCAAATCCAGCTGAGGGAAATTGGTCTTGTTCAGGGTATCGGGATACTGCCATATCTTCAGCATATCCTCAATAGGGGTCAGCATGATGCGCTGGGCCGGATACATATCCTTGTAACCTGCGGACAGGGCCCCTGCCAGCTTGCCGCCAAAATAAATGGGGCTGCCGCTCATGCCGGAGATGGCACCGCCGGTTTCCTCAATCAAATCCCCATAAAGATTGACCAGGATTCTCTTGGAGGCCATCTTACTGTTATCCCCCAGAACCCCTACAACCTCCACCTCAAAGGGACGAATCTCGCCGCTGCTGTCCACCACTGTATAGCCTGTTCCCCACATGCCCGGCTTCACATCCTGCAAGCTTATTATCTCAGGCAGGGCCGCCATAGCGGTCCCCCCCAGCAGCAGGGTGGCGGACAGGCAGGCTGCCAGCAGGCGCTTCTTCATCTTTCCAAAAAATCTATGCAAAAAATTCACCTCATAATCAACACAATCAATGATACACATTAAGCCATACACTAATTATATCTAAAAAAAAATTAATAGCAAGCAAATATTTTATTTCACCGTTACCACCAGGGCACTGCCTACCGCTCTCTCCCTGCCATCAGAAGGTCTGTTCACCACCTGTCCCTGCACTACCATCTCACTGGAGCCGCCGCCATCCAGGTTAAAGCCGCTGACCGCCCCGAACTTCTGCAAAAGCTGTGCTGTTTCCGCCAGGGTTGCGCCGATGCTGTGGCTCTGCCTGCCGTCCACCACCAGCAGAATTACCTTGCCGTCAGCCTTGATGCCCACAGCTGTGCGGGGAGCACGGCCTTTGGCGATATCATTGGGAAACTGCTCCTGTACCGCGGTAACGTTCACTTTGCCGTCCCGCAGAAGTTCCGGCCCTGCCCCGATGATATTTGGGGCGGCATCCAGCTCCTGGCCGAAGCTTTCGCCAATAGTTACCTTGTCCCCCGCCTTGACACCGGCAAAAGCCTCCTGGGCCGTGCCATGCACCGAAATGACCTGCCCCCCGGCAGGAATGAAGCTGTTCCCCTGATTGACCGCCAGCACCTTGCCATCCTTGATGATGTACTCCGTGCCATACTCATTAGTGCCGGTATAGCTGCCGAAGAGGCTGTTGTACAAAATAGTGGTATTGGCCCCCCGCTCGCAGTTGACCCCTGACAGGAAGACCTTTTTGCCATTAAAGCTTACTTCCCCATAATACTCCGAAGTTGCCAGCTTCAAGGTGCCATCCGGCATGAAGCCCAGGGAAGTGCGTGTATAATAGGTAGTGCCTGCCGTCTGGCCCTCAATACGGGTATTGCCGATCAGCATGCCATCAAGGCCGAAATAGCCCCCATTGACAGCGGCCACCCCATTATTCGCCTGGGCAATCTTCTTTACCGAGGCCCGCCCGGCAGAAATGCTCCCCCCTGCCAGAGCCAGCCTGATATCGAACCTGCTCCTGTCGATTTCCAAGCTGTAGGCGGTCACCATGCCCCTGCCGTCCAGCCGTACATACCGGGTGTAGTTCAGCCCCTGGGCGATGCTGCTGACGAACCCCTTTTCGTATTCCTTCTGGATATCGATAACCAGCCTGTCAGGATTTTGCAGCTTGTAGACCTTGGCCTCCAGGGGCGCCTTCATATCCACAATCAGCTGCACGGTATCGCTGCCATAGGTGCCCAGGATAATATCCTTCACCACGCTGCTTTTGGTGGCAGGCGCTGCTTTCAGCCCCGTGGAAATGCCATTCAGCGTGACCACCAGCCGGGTATTATTGTTTTCCCTGCTGACGGCATACTCAGGCTGGCTGCTGACATCCAGCACAATCCTCAGCTTCTCGCTGCCGTCACCATAGCGGATATTGGTCAGCTGCGGCCCTGCCGCCTGCTGTTTTGCCGTGGCTGCCCCGCTGCCTGCCGCTGGCTTTGCGGCAGCTGCTGTACTAGCGGCAGCCGGTTTGGCCGCAGCTGCCGCCTCTATAATCTCAGCCTGCCCCATTATCAGCAGCGCTGCCATGATTATCGCAAAAAATTTCTTCACTCTAAGACCTCCAAGTTTCCTAAAAACAAAAGAGGCTACCTCAAGGATAGCCTCAAGTAACACCCTTTGCTATTTTCAGCCCGGCAGGTCAACCTGCCTGCCCCTGGCTGCCAGGGACGCCTTTGCCCTGGCCTCCATATCCTTGTGAGCCTGATACTGGGCTGTCAGCTGCTTGTACATCACATCAGCCAGCCCCAGGCCCCCTGCCTCAGACATGCGGTCTGACATCTCCGTGTCCAGCATGTCCTGGAAAATCTTCTCGCCATCAGACTCCCCAAACAGGGAATTTTCCGGCACTGTCTTGCGCATTTCCTTCCACATCATCTGGATGAACATGGACTCGAAGCCCTTGCAGGCATCCTTCAGCTTCTTTTGATACGCAGGGTCATCCAGGGTATTCTTCTGAGCCGCCTGCAGCTCATCCGCAAAGCTTTTAGCCTTGTCCGCCTCCCTGCTGCCCTGCCAGGCCTGGGCCTGCTGCCTGGCCAGTATGGAATTGGTATCCATGTTGTTAGTATCAATCTGCATCTCAAATCCCCCGCTCCGGCAAAACTTAAATCAGCTCCAGATCAGCATGCAGCGCCCCCGCTGCCTTGATGGCCTGCAAGATGGAGATAATATCCCGCGGCGTTGCCCCTACAGAGTTCAAAGCCCCCACAATATCATTGATATTAGCCGTGGCAGGCAGCACAATGGAGCTGGCCGTCTGCTCCTGTACATCCACATTCTCATCCGGCAGGACAACAGTGTTGCCGCGGCTGAACGGCGGTGGCTGAATTACATCATAATCCTTGCCAATCTTGACCGTAATGCCCCCCTGGGTAATGGCAATGGTATCCACGGACACATCGCCGCCCATGACGATGGTGCCGGTGCGCTCGTTGACTACTACCTTGGCAAGATTGTCAGGGGTTACAGTCAATTCCTCAAGGCTGGAAACAAAGCCCACCAGATTGTTGCGGTAATAAGCCGGCACATTCACGTCCACACGCCCCGGATTGGCCGCCTTGGCTATGCCGCCATACTGGGCATTGATGGCCTGGGCAATCCTGCTGGCGGTGGTAAAATCCGCCTTGTTCAAGGACCAGGACAGCACCCCGCCAGGTGCCAGCATATCATCCTCCACAGAACGCTCCACGATGGCGCCGTTAGGAGTAGTACCCACAGTAGGAAAATTTTTCTGAGCATTATTATTGCCCCGGCCAGCCGTAAAGCCGCCGGTGGACACAGCCCCCATAGCCACAGCATACACGTTGCCGTTGCCTGCCTTCAAAGGGGTCTGCAAAAGGGTTCCCCCCTGGATGCTCTTGGCATCGCCTATGGAGGAAACTGTTATATCAATGGTATCACCCTCCCGCACGAAAGGCGGCAGGGTGGCCGTCACGATAACCGCAGCCACATTCTTTGGCTTCATGCCGCTGGTGCTGATGACCACGCCAAATTCCTTCATCATGTTGCCGATGGACTGAATGGTCTGGGTCATCTTATCAGAATCACCGGTACCATTGAGCCCCACCACCAGCCCGTAGCCCATCAGCTGGTTGGCACGCACCCCCTGCACCTTGGCCACGTCCTTCAGCCTGGCTGACGAATAGCCGGCTGCCAAAGCACTGCCCGAAGCCAGCAGGCACAGGCAGGTTATCAGGCTAATTATGCGAAATAGCTTTTTCATATAATTCTCCTCAGCTTTAGAACAAAATATTGAAAATCTGGGTCAAAATACCCTGACGCTGCTTGGCGTTCAGCGGGCCCTTGCCATCAAATCTCAGGGTAGCGTCAGCCACTTTGTTGGACAGGATAGTGTTGTTATAGGAAATATCATCCGGGCGCACCACGCCCCGCACAGTGATTTTGTGCTCATTCTTGTTGTTCCAGATGGACTGGGTGCCCTCCACCACCATATTGCCATTCTCCCTGACCTCCACCACTGTGACAGTCACGTTGCCACTGGCAGAATTGGTATTGTTGGCACTGCCATTTGCCTTGAAGCTGTCAGAGCCGGAGGCCGTGGCCGCCGCCAGGAAGCTGAACACCCCTGTACCGGCGGCCAGGGTATTCTTGCCTTCCTTGGAATTGGAATTGGAAAGGGACTGGGATGTATTGGAAGACTCATTGATCACAATGGTCAGGATATCCCCCACCTGGGATGCCTTGCGGTCAGCAAAAATGCTGTGCCGTCCCCAGAGGCTTTCAGCACCGGCATTTCCCGGCACAAACCAGGCCTGGGCAAAGACGAACAATGCCGCCATAATGAGACAGCCCCATCCCTTTATATCCATTTTCTTACGGAAAAAAATTTCTTTTCTCATTTTTACATCACCTCTGATGATTTACCACCGCCACTGGGCTGTCCGTATACCGACAGCCTGGCATCCATTATGCAACGCAGTCAGCATATCATTCAGATTACTGCACCACCATGACATTGTTTTCATCAACGACCTTCGCCCTGACCTTGCGGCCCGAAGCATTGTTCTTGACAGAAATATACGCCCCCCTGCGGCCTGTTTCCAGTGCCGTGCCGGGAACCTTGATTTCCACGCCGTTAAAGACAGTGCAGATATTTATTACCGCATAAGGCTGAATGAGAATAGGCTCCCGCACCATGCCGCTGTGCAGGACGGTGCCCTCGCCTATGTTGGAACTCAGCACCTTGCCTATCAGCTCCTGGGGCGAGGCATAGGTGGCATAGGCCCCGCCTTTATCCTCGCGCTCCTCAACCCGCAAATCCTCCGCGCTCAGGGGCACCTCATGCTGGATGCGGCGGGCGGAGGTTACCACCTTGCCAAAAAAGCGCACCTTCATGATGCACTTCATGGTGGCATAATGCTCGCCATTAACCAGCACCTCTACGAAAATGGCTGAATTAAGGCCCTTGCGGATGCCGTTAGGGGCATAGGACCGATAAGTAATCTCCCCCCAGGGCAGCCTGAGCCCTGCAGGCACGCTGACGGGGGTTATGGTATACCGCTTGGTTTCCCCATTGTCAGCCAGGATTTCATTAATGCACTTTGATGCCTGCTGAATGAAATTCTCGCGGATAATCACCTGGGGCAGCTGGGGCGTAGGCGTCACAGTAACAGCCGCCTCCGCCCGCCCGGCAGCCAGCTTCCCTGGCACAGGCATCTCTGTGCCGGAGGGAGAAAATAAAGCCAGTGCCATCAGCAGGCACACCGCACCAAAAAAACTGAACAATCTGTTCATAATATTAACGCTTCAAGCCGTTGGCAATTTCCAGCATGCTGTCAGAGGTGGTAATGGCCTTGGAGTTGGACTCATAAGCTCTCTGGGAAACAATCATGTTTACCATCTCATCCACAATCTGGATGCTGGACATCTCCAGGCAGGACTGCACAATAGTGCCCATGCCGTCAGTTCCCGGAGCAGCTTCCTGCGGCCCGCCGGAAGCTGCCGATTCCTGGAAAAGATTCCGACCGATAGAGGTCAGGCCGGATGGGTTCAAAAACCTTACCAGATTAATCTGGCCAACCTGTGCCGGCTGAGTATCCCCGCCCTGAATCACACTTATCACACCATTCTGGCCAACAGTAATGCTGTCATGCTTCGTATTGGCACCAAAGGTAATGTTTGGCACCAGCCTGTAGCCATCGCTGGTAACGAGGTTGCCGTCACCATCAATCTTGAAGGAGCCATCCCTGGTATAAGCAGCGGTTCCATCCGGCAGCTCAATCTGGAAAAAACCCTCCCCCTGAATCGCCAGGTCAGTGAGATTCTCAGTGGTCTGCAGATTGCCCTGGGTAAAAATTCTGTTGGTAGCGCTCAAGCGTGAGCCCAGGCCTATCTGCATCGGCGTAGGGTACATGATGCCATCGCCGCTTTCGGCACCGCCTTCCCGCAGGGTCTGGTACAGCAAATCCTGAAACTCAGCCCGCTGTGCCTTGGCACCATAGGTATTTACATTAGCCAGATTATGAGAAACCACATCCATCTGCTTCTGCTGGCCCTTCATGCCGGAAGCAGCAGACCATAAGGAACGCATCATATCTATTATCCCCTTTTTTCTAAAACACAAAAACACGAACTCTTACAACATAAGTATCGTCATTTCAGCAATAACGCTTAACCGGTCCCGGCTATTCCTCAGCTGGTCCTGCCTACCTCGTTGACGGATTTGTCCAGCATGGAGTCCTGGGTGGTAACAGCCTTGGAGTTTGCTTCATAAGCACGATAATTGTTAATGAGGCTTACCATCTCGGACACAATCTCCGTATTGGAACGCTCCAGCGCCCCCTGCTGAATAGAACCTGTAGCCTGCCGCGGCCTCTGGCCAGGGTCATCCACCCGGTAGAGGTTATTGCCCTCCTTCGCCATAACCTCATCGCCCCCGGGGAAGGCAACCAGCCCCAGCCTTGCCACCTGCACACCATTGGCAGAAATGCTGCCCTCCGGCGAAACCAGGAAGCTGGAGGCTTCCTCAGGAATAGTAATGGGCCTGCCCCTGTTGTCCAGCACTTCATTGCCGTTGACTGTCACCAGGCGGCTCCTGGCATTTTTATAAAAATTGCCATCACGGGTATACCGCTCCCCACGGGGGGTGGCAATCCTGAAATACCCTTCCCCCTCCACGGCAAAATCCAGCTGATTGCCGGTGGTCTGCAGGGAACCCTGGGCATGGTCCGTGGCAATAGCTGCCACCTGGGAGCCAAGTCCCAGCTCCCCCACTACCGGCGCCTTTTTGCCCAGGGAAAAATTCTTGAACTCAGTAACATCCTTCGGGCCGCTAACATCATTGATGCGCCTTATCAGCATGGGCTCAAAATCAGAGGTTACCGCATCATCCCGCTTGTATCCTGTAGTATTGGCATTGGCCAGGTTATTGGCAATCACATCTGTACGCTTGGTCTCGGTTATCATACCTGTAGCTGCCGTATACAATCCACGCCACATAGTATTACATCCCCCTTTTTGTCACGGTATATTATCTGCAAGCCCCTATTTCCAAAAAGCTATAGAACGTTTTGTTTCCAGCTTGTCAATATTCTCCAGGGCCCTGCCGGTTCCCAAGGCCACGCAGCTCAGAGGGTCTTCGGCAAGGCTGGTGGCAATCTGCGTCTCACGGCGGATGAGCTCATCCAGACCGTACAGCATAGCACCGCCCCCGGTCAGGATGATGCCGTGGTCCATAATGTCGGAGGCCAGCTCCGGCGGACACTTCTCCAGCACGTTCTTCACGCTCTCCACAATCTGGGTAACGGACGGATACAATGCTTCGCTGATCTGCTCCGTATTAACCTCCACATTTTTCGGCAGGCCCGTCAGCAAATCCCTGCCCCGGATATTCATCCTGACATTACGGGCAGACGGAAATGCCGCCCCCACCTCCATCTTGATGTTCTCGGCAGTGCGCTCGCCAATCATCAGATTAAACTCTTTCTTGACATAATCGATGATCGCGTCATCAAACTTGTCACCGGCCACCCTCAGGCTGTCACTGATGACGATGCCCCCCAGGCTGATGACGGCAATATCGGTAGTGCCGCCGCCGATATCCACCACCATAGAGCCATAAGGCTCGGAAATATCCAGCCCGGCCCCCATAGCCGCTGCCAATGGCTCCTCAATCAGGTAAGTCCTGCGGGCTCCCGCCTGCTCTGCCGCCTCCTGGATGGCCCGCTGCTCCACCATCGTAATGCAGGACGGAATGCAGACCATAATCCGCGGGCGAATCATGAAGCTGTGCCCCGTTACCTTCTCAATGAAATGACGCAGCATGCTTTCCGTAATATCGAAATCAGCAATTACGCCATCCCGCATAGGACGGATTGCCACAATATTGCCAGGAGTGCGCCCAATCATCTGCCGGGCTTCTTCACCCACTGCCAGGATGTTGTTTGTATCCCTGTCAATGGCCACCACAGATGGCTCCTTCAGCACGACACCCTTGCCCTTTATATAAATCAATACATTTGCTGTACCTAAATCTACACCTATATCCATAGACATGCCAAACAATGTCTTCAACATCCTTCCTGAAATCAAACAAATTAAACGCTAGTTGTTCCTAAATAAATATATAACAAAATCACATAAAAGACAATAAGCAATTTCTCTCTTTTTTGGGAAGCCTGGCAGAATCCGGACAGCAAAAATGGGATGCCGCCTAGGCAGCATCCCATTTTTTTCATACAATATACTATTTGCCAGACAAATCAGCAGGTGTGGCACTTGTCATAAATGCCCTTCTCCTTCAGGAGCTTAACCATAGTCTCGCCAATCTGTGCTACGTTCTCGGCTACAGGAATACCAACGGCATTAAGAGCCTTGATCTTGTCAGCAGCAGTGCCCTTGCCGCCTGCGATGATGGCACCGGCATGGCCCATGCGCTTGCCCGGAGGCGCCTGAGTACCGGCAATAAAGCCTACAACTGGCTTGTTCGGCATGTTCTCGGCAATCCACTTGGCAGCATCTTCCTCGGCAGTACCGCCGATCTCGCCGATCATGATGAGAGCCAGGGTATCATCATCATCCTTGAAGAGCTTCAGGGCATCGATGAAGTCAGTACCCTTTACAGGGTCGCCGCCGATACCTACGGCAGTGGTCTGGCCAAGGCCTGCCTGGGACAGCTGGAAGGAAGCCTCATAGGTCAGGGTGCCGGAGCGGGAAATAACGCCTACATGACCCTTCTTGTAGATGTAGCCAGGGATAATGCCCAGCTTTGCCTCGTCTACAGTCAGGATACCAGGGCAGTTAGGGCCGATCAGGCGGGTCTTCTTGCCAACCATGTAAGCACGAACCTTGATCATATCCTCAACAGGTACATGCTCGGTGATGCAGACTACCAGATCCAGGCCGGCCTCAACACCCTCCATGATGGAGTCAGCAGCGAAGCGAGGCGGTACGAATACTACGGAAGCTGTAGCGCCGGTAGCCTCAACGGCATCCTGCACGGTGTTGAATACAGGCACGCCCTCTACCACCTGGCCAGCCTTGCCAGGAGTTACACCAGCCACAATCTTGGTACCGTATTCCAGCATCTGCTTGGTGTGGAACATTGCAGTCTTGCCGGTAATACCCTGTACGATAACCTTTGTATCTTTATTTAAAATAATACTCATTTTTGCAATCCTCCTTATCCTTAAGCGTTCTTCTCTGCCTCTTTAACAAGGGCAACGATCTTCTCTGCACCGCCCTCCATAGTCGGAGCCATGATTACGTTCTTCACAGGGTTGTCAGTGAGAATCTTGCGGCCCTCTTCTACCTTAGTGCCCTCAAGACGAACTACTACAGGAACAGGAATACCATCGCTGCCGGTCTTCTCAGCGATAATCTGGGCAGCCTTCTGGATGCCCTCGGCAATAACATCGCAGCGGTTGATGCCGCCGAAGATGTTGACAAAAATACCCTTTGCCTGGCCGCCGTCCAGCATAATCTCAAATGCAGTGGCAATCTTCTCAGGGGTGGAGCTGCCGCCTACATCCAGGAAGTTGGCAGGATCGCCGCCATAGTACTTCAGGATATCAACAGTAGCCATAGCCAGGCCAGCGCCGTTTACCATGCAGGCAACATCGCCGCCCAGGTTTACATAGTTCAGGCCCTCCTCAGCAGCCCACAGCTCCTTAGGGTCCTCCTCGGTCTTGTCACGGAGCTCCACGATGTCAGGATGACGGAACAGGCCGCTGTCATCGAAGTTCAGCTTGGCATCCAGGCAGATTACATCGTCCTCAGCCGTCACTACCAGCGGATTGATCTCAACCTGGGTGCAGTCCTTGCCGATGAAGGCATCGTACAGCTTCATCATGGTAGCGGAAGCCTTGCGGATAACCTCCGGCTTGAAGTTCATCTTGTAAGCCATGCGGGTTGCCTGGAATGGCAGCAGACCAACGGAAATATCAATGTACTCCTTGATAATTTTCTCAGGTGTCTCGGCAGCAACCTTCTCGATCTCCATGCCGCCTTCCTCGGAGCCAATCATAACGATCTTTGCAGTATTGCGGTCATTTACAAAGCTCAGATAGTACTCCTTGGCGATGTTGGAGCCTTCCTCAATGAGAAGTCGTCCAACCTTTTTGCCCTCAGGACCGGTCTGATGGGTAACCAGAACCTTGCCCAGCAGCTCGGTTGCATACTCCTTGACCTCGTCCAGGGACTTGGCAATCTTTACGCCGCCAGCCTTGCCGCGGCCGCCTGCGTGAATCTGCGCCTTTACTACAGTCACCTTGGAATCAAGCTTTTTTGCAGCCTCAACAGCTTCCTCAACGGTAAATGCCGGAATACCGTTTGGAACGTTTACACCGAAAGATTTCAGTACCTGCTTACTCTGATACTCATGAATATTCATTCGATCTGCCCTCCTAATTTGTATACAAAATGTTTATGTACATATTTTATCGCTTTTTTCTTTATCTGTCCATAGAAGTTTCATATTTGTACAATTGTTTATTTTTTCCCATTATAGTTGACATAATTTCAATTGCATTTATTCTTTTGTTTTTTTGTGTTTATTTTTTCGCATCTCAATCTTTTCTGTTTTGTATTGCAGCATCTTGTCTCGTATTGATAGGTGCTCCTATCATCATGCAGTGCCATCTTAATTTGTATGACAAATTTCAGTTTGTCGCCGTGAAAGTTCGAGGCTTTTGGAACATTAACGGATGAATTTTGTTGATTCGTGCACTCTGTTCAGATTAAAAATGGGATGGTCTACGGCAGTACCCTCAGAAACACGCTCTCGCTCCTAGTTGTGCCTAGCGGATGCTAAGCTCTCGCTTCGCCTGACGGCTTGCGAATTGCTAAGCACCGAGGCACAACAAAGGTTTCTGATGGCACATGCCGCAACCCATCCCTTTCTTGTCTGAACAGATATAGACAAAATGATAAAATGCCACTTGTTATATGTTGCTATAGTGCTGCATACAACTTTACGAGCAAGCCTGAAATAAGGGGACGAGGTGGCTGACGAGACTTGCAACTGCCATTCGTTGTATGAACTTAGAGTATTCAGTCGCCTATAAGATAACATCTCATCGAAGATATTAAAATAAAACAGTTGTACTGTGAACTATGACAGATAAGTCACTGGCAAATTGCAGATAGTTCTGTTCATAAAAGCAGATTCTCCTGCAATCATATCAGCATGTACAAGCCTCGCCAGTCCACCCCGCCCCCTTTTTCAGGCTTGCTCGTAAACTTCGATTGATTGCTACAGCCTCATGCTAACTGAATATCGTTTTA
>JALFXV010000055.1 GCA_022786545.1 Selenomonadaceae bacterium | reverse complement strand
GCTCTGATGAATGAAGTAACGAGGCACAACAAAGGTTTTCTATGGGTACTGTCCTCACTCATCCCTTTCTTTGTCTGAACAGATACAACAGAATACTAAAACGATATTCAGTTAGCATGAGGCTGTAGCAACCAATCGAAGGTTACGAGCAAGCCTGAAAAAGGGGGGCCGGGTGGCTGGCGAGGCTTGTAAATGCCAACCGCTGTATAAACGTACAGTATCACCAACTCTGCTTATAGTAGCAGGTTACCTTGCATAGTTGTTGGCAGTATCAGGCTTCGTCAGCCACCTCGCCCCCTTATTTCAGGCTTGCTCGTAAAGTTGTATGCAGCACTATGGCAACATATAACAAGTGGCGTTTTATCATTTTGTCTATATCTGTTCAGACAAGGGAAGGGATGGGTTGCGGCATGTGCCATCAGAAACCTTTGTTGTGCCTCGGTGCTTAGCAATTCGCAAGCCGTCAGGCGCAGCGAGAGCGTGTTTCTGAGGGCACTGCCGTAGACCATCCCATTTTAATCTGAACAGAGTGCACAAACTCACAAAACTCATCCGTTAATGTTCCAAAAGTCTCGAACTTTCACGGCGACAAACTGAACTTTACTTCATCAATCTGCGTTCCATCTGCCAGATAGCACCGAATATTCAGGGCATCAGCAGATGCCTCCATAGTCAGGTAATTGCCATTTTCCGGCTGTGGTGCAGTTACCCTGTCCAGAGCATGGTCAATCCAAAGATTTGGATAGCGCACATCACCGGCAACCCCTGTCAAAATGTACACAGGCCCCTTATCCGCGCTGTCACGCTGGAAAAGATGCCCCCTGTTTCTATAGGTATGCAGATGAGCAGTCAGCACGACATCCACATTAAATTCCTCAAAAACAGGCATAAAGGCAACACCTTCCTCCGAAAAGCCCTCCAGCCGCTCCGGCCGGTTATGAATCCTGTACTGCAGCACATCCCGGTGCATCAGCACCACCTTCCAAGGCTTATCGGAGCGGCTCAGGTCCTGCCTGAGCCACGCCATCTGCTCCGCCAGCAAATCCTGCTGGAAAGCCTCCAGCTCATAATCCGAAGTGCAAAGCACCACAAAATGCACCGCACCATAGTCAAAGGAATAATAATACCTGTCATATTTGCTGCTGCCGTTGGCAGGTGTCTGAAAATACCCCAGATAAGCAGAGGGCAGGCGCATCTGCCAGTTCTTGTCATAGCACTCGTGATTGCCCATCACAGGTACAAAGGCACTCTGGCTGATAATATTGTCAAGCCCCCGGAACCAAGCACGCCACTGGCTGCTGTCCTCACCATTATCCACCAGGTCACCCATGTTCACCACCAGATCTGCCCCCTGATTGCGCTCCCATGCCCCCTGTGCCAGCTTCTGCCAGCCGCTGTAATCCGCTGACTGGGAGTCAGGAAAAATCAGCATCTTAAAAGGCTGATCTGCACTATCCGTCTTCAGCCTGTGCCAATCGCTGCGGCTGTCCTTGTCAATAATAGCGTATTCATATTCTGTACCGGGATGCAAATTATCCAGCAGTACAGTGTACTGATAATTCTCACTGCCATCATCCGCCCAGAAATCCTGCACCGCATCATAAAGAAGCTCCCCTTCTGACCAGCCTGCCAGCCGCACCACCACCTGAGGTGCTTCCATAGGGCTTGCCGACTGCCACATAATCCGCCTTCCGGTGCTGTTATCCTCCGTCACCAGCTGGCGCAAATTCTGCACCTGGCCATCCTGCAACATGGCATAAAGCTGATTGCTGGCAGCCCTGTGCAGCCGCGTCTGAGGCAGAAAATACAGACCTATCCCCAGCAGGACAAGCACCAGCGGTATTATCGTCCGCAGGCTGCACAAATGCCTGACCATATTTTTCAAAAAATTATTATGCAATGTCTTGTTTTGACTGCGCTCATCTGCCATAAATCAACCTCCACGCTTCATACTCTGCTTCCTAAACTATTTTCTAAGATAACAGCCACAAATTTCACAAAAATCTCATTCCTGCCGCAGCCCCACCTGCTTGATATAAGCCAAAAAGGCACTGGCCACCCCGAAGGACATGCCGTATTTCCGCCAAGCTAGCACTGTATTGGTGGTGATGACAGGGTTAAACGGACGAAAGACCACCCGCTCCGGGTTCAGATAGCTTACCGCCCCGTCGATGGTCAGGCAGCCCCAGTCACTATTTTCCACCAGTGGCAGGGCATTATCCATCAGATTCACATAGCCGCGGATATTCATTTTGGCCTGTTCCCCCAGAAGATAGCTGATTTCATTAAAAATTGCCTGCCTGCCCGTTGCCAAAAGCTCAATCCCATTCAGCTCCTGCACGGAAATACTCGCCTGTTTTGCCAATGGATGGCTGGCGGAAAGCAAAAGCCCCCATTTATCCTTGGTGCGCAGGCGGAAATACTCATACCTGCTCACATCGATGGGCTCCATCATAATGGCAAAATCCAAAAGCCCCTTATCCAGCATTGATTTCAGGCTGTCAGCAGTACCCGTGTGGATTTCATAGGTTACCTTGGGATACTGCCGGGAAAAGCCCTGCAAGGCGCGGAACACCTCATTGGAGGCACTATAAATGCCGCTGCCGATAGCCAGCCGCCCCATGATATCCGACTGGGAGGAAAAATCCCGCTCCAGCATATCCATCAGGCTGTCAATCTCCATAGCTCGCAGCTTCAGGTGCACCCCCGCCTCCGTCAGCGTAATCTTATTTGTCCTGTTAAAAAGCTGTACCCCCAGCTCATCCTCCAGCAGCATCATCTGCCGGGACAAGGTCGGCTGAGTGATATGCAGGGCATCTGCCGCCCTGGAAATGCTTTCCTCCCTTGCCACCGCCAAAAAATACCGCAATACACGTATATCCAAGCCATCCCCCTCTTTCCTTGCATAAAATAAGCCCCGCTTACAAAAGCTAAGCCCCTAGTCACTTATCTTATGCAAAAATCATCTCAATAGCAACTATATTTTCACTTCATATCATACAATAATTAATTATCATGTCCCGCACCAGGACAGCAATCTCAGGCCAGGCTGCCGTAGTTCTCATCACTGACCGGCTCCAGCCATTCAGTATGGCCATCCTCTGCCGGAACCTCCACTGCCAGATGAGCAAACAAGCTGTCCTTTGCTGCACCGTGCCAATGCTTCACCCCGGCAGGAATATTCACCACATCACCAGCAACCAGCTTCCGAGCAGGCTTGCCCCATTCCTGATAATAGCCCCTGCCAGCCGTCACCAGCAAAATCTGACCACCGCCGAACTTGGCATGATGAATATGCCAGTTGTTGCGGCACCCCGGCTCAAAGGTCACATTGCCAATCACCACCTGCTCCGTTGACAGCATATTCAGATAGCTCTGACCTTTGAAGTATTTTGCATAAGCCTCATTCTTTTCTCCCATAGGAAAAACACCGATATTTCTCAACTGCATAAACCTATCCTCCTGCTATTAATGCATATTTATCTTTTATTTCAGGCTGTCCAGCCATGCACAAAAGCGACAGCAGCCCCATACCGATTAATAACAAAGCTCTCAGCATTTTCCTTACCTCCCACATCCCGGATACCACAGCCTGCCATATCTGTTATATCTTGCACATTTATCAAATATGTCACATCTGCCATATCCTTTATATCCAGCTATTTCCCACTTTTTAACCGTCATAAAGCTCAAAGGCTGGCACCGATGCGATAGGCCTGCTCCCCGAAAGAGGATTTTTCCACCAGCGACCTCGAACCGCAGCCTATGCCCAGCATTTTCCACCAGCCCCTGCAGCTATAAAGGTGGCGGGCAAAGGGCAGCACCAGCATAACCCCCATCACCTCATGCCAGCTGACAGGCATATAGTGAAATGCCATGCAGAGCATCAGAAGCATAAAGAATACCAGATTATTCATCTACCGCCCATACCTCCTTTGCCAGATTGAACACTGCCCATGCCTTTGGCCAGCCTGCATAAAATGCCACATGGGTAATCACTGCCGCTATCTCCTTCTGGGTGACGCCATGATTTTTGGCATTTTCCAGATGATATTTCAAGGAAGAATCCGTTACACCGGAAGCCATCAGAGCCACCACCGTAATCATGCTCCTGGTCTTCAAATCAATATCCTCGTTGTTCCAGTTCTCCCCGAATAGCACATCATCATTATAATGGGCAAACTCCGGTGCAAATTCCCCCAGGGCATTCCTGCCTGCCGTCTGTACAATCTTTTTCATCGCCATACCTCCATCACTATCACTCTTATCCGCTCCTGCCGCCCAGGCACAGTTACTGCCGGTCAGCACAGCCGTTGCCGCCACCAGGGTTAAAGCTCTTTTCCACTGCATTCCTGTCACCTCCTGATTTCTGAATGCAATTTTATTTTACGCAATCTGAAAGCCATTATCCAATACCTATATCAAATATTTGATTATGCCTAAAAAGCATATTCAATTTATAGCAGCATTAAGTGGCAATATAGCCTTAGTACATATTTTCCCCGCCAAATAGTCTCACTAAACGCAATAATCTTTATTGACAAATTTATCAGTAAATAATACAATGAATTTATTAATAATTCTTGTGTAGAGGTGGTATTATGGTTACTGACAATTTACGTAGTATTATCGAAAATACCGTGCCAATCTCAAATTTCAACAAAGGCATGGCTGGCAAGATTTTTGCAGATGTCCGCAGCAATGGTTCAAAAATAGTTATAAAAAACAATGTCCCTGAATGTGTGCTCATGTCCCCGGAACAATACATAGAGCTTATGGATAAAATTGAAGATATGCAGCTCATGCTACTGGCACAAAAGCGTATGGCAAATGATACTTCGGAGAAGCTACATTCCGCTGATGCGGTAATGAAAGAATTTAACATAACCGATGGCGATTTAGACGGCTGGGAGGATGTTGAAATCGAATGAGCTGGCAGGTATTTTATACTGATGATGCAAAACAGGATTTTGCCAAACTGGATGGCTCCCACAAAATACTTGTCCAAAAAGCCATCAAAAAAGTTAGCCAAAATCCTGTATCTATCCACGAAGGCGGCTATGGAAAACCTCTCGGCAACAAAAACGGGACTTTGCTCGCCGGACTCTTCAAAATCAAGCTAAAGGCAGCCGGTATACGCATCGTGTACGACCTGATAAATGACATCAATGGCATGCGAATTATCATCATAGGGGTTCGTGCCGATGGAGAGGTATATAAGTCGGCAGCCCAAAGACTTAATAAAATTGGAAAATAAATTACTCCGTAAAAAACTCCCTGCCAGCTTCATTACCACGAAGTTGGCAGGGAGTTGCTTTTACTATAAAATTTTCATGCATCAATCAAGACGCTTGGCAATATATTCCCAGGTTTCCGTCTTGAAGAAACACTCCTCCACATTGGCTTCCATTTCCAGATACCGCTGATACGGGATGCTGAAAGACAGGATATCCTTGTCAATGACCTTGCGGGCGGACAAGTCCGTAAGGCCGATGTAGCAGGTGCGCTGTCCCTGCTCATGGGCATCCAGGCCATAGAGCACGCTCTGGGTGCAGCCTGCGCCAAAGTGCAGCTTTACATTATCCTGATTTGGCGTATCGTAGTTGGCAAGCCCCACCAGGGCCGACAGCCTGTCAGGATTGACCAAAAACACCACCAGCTCCGGCTGCTCATCCTCAGCCCCTACCTCATCCAGCGGACGGAATACCACATATTTTTTCTTGGGCACCTGGGGAATATTATCCATAAACTCCAAGGCCAGCTCCGGGCTCTGCTTGTACCACTCCCCCGGACGCGGTATTCCCTCGCCTGTGGAAATAAACTTTTCGATGAAGCCATGAGGATACGGCTCCAGCCCCAATCCTGCCTTGCCGCCAATACATTCCACCCGTTCACGGCAAAAAGCCGCAGTGCGCCCCTTCTTCGCCACCGTGTTCAGCATGGCAATCACGCAGCCCCATACCCCTTCCCGGAACTGCATGGCTCCCTCCGGCAGCGCATCCGAGCGATACACCGCCACAGGATGATTTTTCAGCCTCAGTGCCTTTGCAAGCTTGCTCTCCATAAAAAATTCCCCCTCTCAATAACTCCAATTAAACAATCTCCTTGTGATATATATTCTATAAGCAAGTGCCATATTCCTGCAAAATAACAAATAATATGCTGCCAGCCAATATAATCTGCTAGTCCGCAAATATATTGCTTGCAATTCTGCTGATTTCAAAGTACAATTTATATACAGAACAACACAGCGTATCGCTGATTTATAAAGGAGCATTTATTATGGGTATTTTTGACAGATTTTTACCAAAGAAAAAACAGCCTGAGGTGAAGAACACCATCCCTCAGGAAAAAGCAAACATCAAGAAAACTTTCGGCGTGTACTGCAACAAGCATCACAGCACCAAGGGCGAGAAGCTCTGCCCTAAGTGCACCGCGCTTCTTGCCACCGTCATGACCAAAATCAACCGCTGCCCGTATGGCATCACCAAGCCAATCTGCGACCGCTGCGAGCAGCAGTGTTTCGGCAAGGCTCAGAACGCTGAGTTCATGAAGATTATGACCTCCTCCAGCAAGGGCATGTTCCTGAAGCATCCGATGATGACCATGAAGCACAAGATGGCAAGCCTCAGCGTGGACTACGCAAAGCGGGAGCAGGAAAAGCGCCAGGCGGAAAAGGCCGCCGCCAAGAAGAAAAACGCCGAAGCAAAGGCAAAGGCCAAAGAGGAAAGCAAGAAGGAAAAATAATCCCCTTCCCTCCATAAGCAAAGCAGCCAATAAGTGAACAAACATACAAGCGAATAAACATACAAAAACAAGCAGCCGGTTCAGGGCATGTCTCCATGCCCCGGACCGGCTGCTTTATTTTACGCAATCTTCATTTTTACGATTTGCACTGTTTCCGTTGATACAAATGCTGCCAAAACAAAAGTGTCAAAAAATCCCCAGGTCATCATCTATGGCAATATCAATCTTCATAGGCCGCCTGGCAATTTCCATGCCAGAGTCCACATTCGTTATGGTCAGATAATATTGCTTGCCTGTATCATACGGCTGATTTTTCAGCATAAACTGCAATCTGAAAAAACGTTTATTGGTTTCCAGCTCCCGGCTGTCAGCCACATAGATATTCTCGTTGCTGATAGCAGCACCTGCCTCATCCACAAAACAAATTTTATAAGATGTTTCCTTGATGACATCGCTGACAGGCTCCGCCTGGAAAAACTCCACTGTCACCTTGCGGCTGGAAATGGTATTCATCAGGCTGAGCACAGATATACGTGCCACCGTGGTTTCCAGGTGATATTTTTCCAGCTTGACATCCAGCACCGGCAGAGGGCAAGGAAATATACCTGCCATCAGCAGTATTCAGCACATCTCCCAGCTTGACACTATAAATCCCCACATCATCCAAAGGAGACTCAGACACTATATATCTCTTTTTTACAATAGTGCTATCTCCTTTTTCCGCTCGGTCAAATATTCTTTCAGCAAATTCCTGTCACAGCATATCCTGATGATTTCCTCAGCTGCTTCCGGCGTTCTGCCATGCAGGGCTTGGTACATCTGATACAGATATTTCTTGATGGAAAAAATATCCCGAAACACCTTATCCTTCCCGGCAAATTTCAGTTTGTCGTAGTACTTGTTTGTAACTACGAGCATATACTGACTGAAATAGTTTGGTAGTTCGTGGACTCTGTTCAGACTAAAAATGGGCTGAGCGGGACAGCTACCCATAGAAAACACGCTCGCGCTCCTAGTTGTGCCTCGCGTTACTAACATTCAT
>JALFXV010000104.1 GCA_022786545.1 Selenomonadaceae bacterium | reverse complement strand
TGTATTAGTGGAAACCATCTGTGGACACCTCTCTAGAGTTTTTGTTTGGTCACTAATACTCTAAAGGAACACAGATGGTTTTTCAATATGCAGTTATTAATTAAACATGGTTATTCACCCACCATTATGCCAGAAGCCTCTTTTTTCTCGGACATTTTTCCATATTCTGTAAGCAAAAATTATAATCTTAAGCCTGCTTCCTGAGAAATTTCGCAGAAAAGGTTACAGCAACCAAAATTTTTGCGACTATGGTCGAAAACGTGCAAATGCCATTATTTCGTGGTATAATAGCATAGAATAAATTATCAATGATAATTGCTGTGTAATTAGTATTTTGGAGGTCTAAACAATGAGTGAAGAATGTACCCATGACTGCGGCAGCTGCGGACAGGACTGCGGCGACCGCACCCAGCCTCAGAGCCTTTTGGCAGAGGCAAATCCTGAATCCCGTGTAAAGAAGGTCATTGGCGTTGTCAGCGGCAAGGGCGGCGTAGGCAAATCCCTGGTCACCTCCCTGCTGGCTTCCGCCATGCAGAAGAAGGGCTACCGTGCCGCCATCCTGGACGCGGATATCACCGGCCCTTCCATTCCCCGCATGTTCGGCGTATCATATAAGGTTATCGGCAACGAGAACGGCCTGATTCCTGCCGAGGCAGCAAACGGCACAAAAATCATGTCCGTAAACCTGCTGCTGCCAAACGAGACAGATCCTGTGGTATGGCGCGGCCCTATCATCGCAGGCACCGTGAAGCAGTTCTGGACAGAGGTCTGCTGGGGCGATGTTGACTACATGTTTGTGGACATGCCGCCCGGCACCGGCGATGTGCCCCTGACCGTGTTCCAGTCCCTGCCTGTGGATGGCATCGTAGTCGTTACCTCCCCTCAGGAGCTGGTAGGCATGATTGTGGAAAAAGCCGTCAAGATGGCAGGCATGACCAATACCCCGGTTCTGGGCCTGGTAGAGAATATGGCATACTTTGAGTGCCCTGACTGCCACCAGAAGCACAAGATTTTTGGTGACAGCCATATTGATGAGCTGGCAGCCAAGCACGGCATCGAGGCAACCGCCCAGCTGCCAATCAACCCTGCCCTTGCCGCTGCCAGCGACCAGGGCAAAATTGCCACCGTCAATACAGCAGATTGGCTGGACAGCCTCACTGCTTTCATCGAGGCAAGGCACAGCGTAAAGCAATAAAGTAATAAAGCAATAAAGCAAACCGGCACTATCTTCCAGCCGGGCTGCAAAACTATAAAACTGCAAATGAAAAACAGGACTGAGAGACATGGCTTCATCATTGCAGCCGTATCCATCAGCCCTGTTTTTTATTTTTGTTTAATGCGTCATGCCCATCATGGCACAATCACCACATTCTTGAAGTACCAGTGCAGGTTGCCGGTAATATCCCCGTCGCTGAAATCCTGCCCGGCAGTGCCCACAGTGCCACCGTCATTGGTTTCTATCACCCCGGTAAACACCTTCTGCCTGCCCTGCAAAATATCCAGCTCCGCCTGGCTGACCAGCTCCTTTACCCTGGCGTCATTTTCATCGGAAAGCTCCGTAATCCCCACAATGCCTTCGCTCATGCCCTCATAATAATTGTGGGGCTGCCAGGTGCCATCCATCAGCTGCTGCACTGCATCCGTATAAAAAGCTCCCCAGTGCCAGATAACGCTGACCAGGGCCGAGCCCGGCGTCTGCTTGCGCATATCGGAGTTGTAGCCTACGCCCCATACCCCCTTGTCCTCTGCCAGCTTCATGGGATATGCCGTATCACAATGCTGGCTCATGACATCGCAGCCCATGGCCAGAAGCTGCTCCGAGGCCTCCTTTTCCTTTACCGGGTCAAACCAGCTGTTGGTCACCTTCACATACACCTTCGCCTGGGGATTGACAGCATAAATGCCCATGGCGAAAGCATCAATGCCGCCTGTTACCTCGGCATTCTCGCTGCCCATGGCCGCCACATAGCCAATCATGTTGGACTTGGTCTTGGAACCGGCCACCAGCCCTGACAGATAGCGAGGCTGGTAAATCCTGCCAAAGTAATTATTGAAATTGGTATTGTTGCTCTTGTAGCCGGTGGCATGGAAAAAATGAATCTCCGGGTAGCGTGCCGCAAATTTCTCCACCGTATCCATATAGCCAAAGCTGGTAGCAAAAACAATATTGCACTTCTTGTCCACGCACTCCTGCAGCGCCGCCTCAATCTGGGCCTCATCATTATCCGCCACGTTGACGAGGCGCAAAATCTGCTCATCCTTCAGCCCTATATTCAGCTGCATCTCCTGAATGCCAAGATCATGGGTATAGGTATAGCCAGCCCCTTCGGCAGGGTCCGACAGGTACACAACACCTATCTTCAAATCCTCCTTGGGAATGCCCCCCTTGCCGGAGCCAGCCCTTGCCGTATCCGCCACCGCCACGTCATCCGGCTCCGCCATGCTCCCTGACAGGAACCAGCCTGCCAGAAGCACTGCCAGAACAGCCGCCACCGCCAAAAGAGGCCTCTTGATGCCAAGTTCCATCCTGCTCAACACAACCGCCCCCTATTCCTTGTCTGCCTTAAAGAACTTCATGCTGGCATCAAGCTGTTCGGCTATGCTGCTCAGGGATTTGGCTGCCTCATCCACTGCCGTAAATTTCTCGGTAACCTCTGCCACCATCTCATTGGCATGACGGGCATTGGCCGCATTCTCGCTGACGATGCGGTACATCTCCTCCACAGCCTGCAGGCTGTTGTTCCTGGTCTTCTCCAGTGACTTCATGCGTCCGGCAATCTGCCCGATAGCCGCAGAGGATGCCTCTGTCTCATCCAGAAGCCCCGCAAAGATGGCATCGGCCTGGCGGATGCTCTCATCCTGTTCTTTCAGCACCTCCGCCGTCATGCTCATCAGCTGCCGGGAGCCCTCGGTATTATCCATCAGCGTCTTGACGATTTCCTCAATCTCCTCGGATGCCTTGCCGGTCTCCTCTGCCAGCTTCTTGACCTCCTGTGCCACCACGGCAAAGCCCCGTCCCATCTCCCCGGCCCTTGCCGCCTCGATGGAGGCATTGAGGCTCAGGAGGTTGGTCTGCCCGGCAATATTAATAATCAGCGCACTGGCATTGGCAATGGCCTCTGCCGTAGAGCGTGCCTCCATGGTCTGCTGCTCAATCTTCTGAATGGCATCATGCACTTTCTGATTCACCTCGCAGAGATTCTTCATCAGTGCCGAAGCCTCCCGGCTGTTGTCGCGCATGCTGCCTGCATGCTCCTCCAGGGCATCTGTCTGCTGCCCCACCTCAGTAATGCTCCTGCCCATCTTGTCCATATCCTGCCGGGCAGCGCTGGCAAACTCCTGCTGCCTTTCAGCAGTAGCCAGATCCTGAGCTGCCGATTCACGCATCCTGGTGACAGTCGCCTCCGTATAGCTTGCTACCTGCCCCAGCTGGTGGGAATTCTCCATCAGCTCCCTGGTCTGCCTGCCTATATTCTTCAGGCTTGCCCGCAAAACGCTCCGCAGGGCATCCACAGCCCTTGCCATATCGCCCAGCTCATCACGCCTTTCCAGCTGGTCTTCCGGCACACTGCAATGGAGCTTGCCCTCGCCGATGGCGCAGATTGTCCCTGCCCCCTTCTCCAGGGAATTAATCATGGACTTGGCAAAGCTGACCGCCGCACCGATACACAGGGCCAGAATCAGGATAACCACCAGCAGCATGGTCAGGAGCATCGTGTTTTTGACAGCATCCTGCTCCGCCTTGTTCTCACCGGCAAAGACCATGCCTATAATCTCGCCGCGATGCTCCACGGGAATATAATAGCCATAATATGCCTTGCCATCCAGCTCCACATTGTCGCTGAAATATTCCCTGCCTCCCTGCAGCACTTCCTTTACTACCTTCTCACCTGCCCTGCCTCCCAGCAGGCGGTTGCCGGAGTCATCCATGGCGGAGGTCATCACCCGCTGGTCTCCATAGAAGAATGTCACCTCCATGCCTGTCATGGCACGAATTTTATCCACCATCTGATAGGAGCGCGACACATTGCAGCTGCCCTTCCACAGCTCGCCGTTAGAGGACTGGTAGTACTCACCTGCATTGTGGGCGTAGGCCGCCAGCGTGGCGCTGGCAGTGCTTTTCAGGGAGTCTTCCATATCCTTAGTCAGCTGGCTGTTCACCGGCCCCAGGATAAATCCTATGGCAATCAGGCCAAACACCAGCACAGGGCACACCATAAACAAAGTCATCTTCTGCTTCAAGCTCATAAAATACATCCCCTCATCTGCATAAACTTTCCCCATCGGAACACAAACTCGTACATTTGTCCATTCGCAAAATTCGTAAATTCCCCTGTATTTTCCTGCATTTTCCTAAATCGCCGTCAGTCTCATACCTTTCCAGCTGCCTGCCGGCGATTATACTCGTCAATTTTGATTATATCTTAAATCAATGTCCATTTGCAATGTATTTTTACGAAATATATTGTAAATTCACGAAATTTTTTGGCGTTTTTTGCCGTTTTTGTGCACTGGTAAAATATATACCCCCAGCTGCCCTTTTTGGTCGGAAAGCTGCAAATAAAAATTCGCTTCCCGGCCACATCCGAAGAAGCGAATTTTATCGTGATACACCAAATATTTAGTTAGATTTTAAACTTCATGACTTCGTCCTGCAAGCCCTGCGCCAGCTCCGCCAGTGCCCGGCTGCCGTCCGCCATCTCATGCACCATGGCAGTCTGCTCCTCCGTGGCAGCAGATACGGACTCCGCCTCAGCCGCTGTACTCTGGCTGAGCTGCTCCACGTTGCCAATGCCAGTCACCACATTCTTGCTGCTATCGTCTGCCGAAGCGATGCTCCTGCGGGAGAACTCAATCTGCTGATACAGCTCCGCTACCAGCCTGCTGATATTCTGGAAGGACTCGCCGGACTGCTGCACCATGGCGGTTCCCTGCTCTACCTCGCGCTGACCTGTCTCCATGGCCTTTACAGCACTGTCTGTATCCGCCTGAATGGTGCGTATCAACTCTGCAATATTCTGCGCTGCCTCTGCCGACTCAGCTGCCAGCTTGCGCACCTCCTCAGCAACCACGGCAAATCCCTTGCCGGCCTCACCGGCACGGGCTGCCTCAATGGCCGCATTCAGTGCCAGCAGGTTGGTCTGTGCCGTAATGCCGGTGATGGTATCGACAATCTGCCCGATTTCCTTGGAACGCTCCCCCAATCCGATAACTACCTGGGCTGACTCCGCCATCTGCTGGCTCATGCGCTCCATCTGTGCCACTGCTGTCACCACTGCGGCCTGGCCATCCTCTGCACCCCGGCGGCTGTTCTCTGCCGCCTGCTGCATGACATTGGACTTTGCCAGCACATCATCCATCTGACGTCCCATGTCGCCTGCCTTGTCACGCATATCCCCCAGCACGTTGGTCTGCTCTGACACGGCACCTGCCATGCTGACGATGTTGTTGGCAACGTTGGTAATGCTCTCTGAGGTCTGATCTGCACTGGCAGTCAGCTGCTGGCTGGAAGCTGCCACCTGCTGGGCAGAATTGCTGATGACCTGCAAAAGCTTTCTCAGCTTATCCTTTGTCTTGTTCATAGAACCGGCCAGGGAAGCAATCTCATCCGTACCATCAATCTGCACATCCGGCACCGTCAAATCACCATCTGCCATCATCTCCAGGGTTTCCTCCACCTTCCTGATAGGGGCTACCCCCTTCTTGGCCGCTATGGAAATAACCACGCCGAATATCAGCAGCATGACTGCAACTGCACCTACCATTGTATAAACAAACCTGCTCTGCAGAGCCTCAAGGCTCTCCGTAGGAATACCCATATAAAGCATGCCCACAATCTCACCGCTGGCATTTTTCAGTGGCTTGTAGGCAGCCAGGTAATTCCTGCCTTCCACCTCTGCCATGCCGGTGTAGGTCTCACCCCTCTTCAGTACCGCCTCCTGCACTGCCTCGCTGGCATCAGTGCCTATCATGCGCTTGCCGCTGCTGTCCTTGAAGCTGGTGGCCACACGGGTTGCCCCCTCAAAAAAGGTGACATTGTTGCCGGTCAGCCCGGCAAAATAATCCACCTGAAACTCGTTGCCATTGGCGCGGAAGCTGCCCTTGTACAAGCCATCGTCTTTCCGCACCCAGTCCCCGGGATACTCCTTGTCCAATGCTTCCTCCATCTGGCGCAAATCCGAATCCGCCTTCTGCACCAGTGCCACTTCAAAGCCATCCCCGGCAATAAAATAGCTGATTATGCCCAGAACAAGGCAGGCCGCTACGATGCAGCCATTGATGAAAATGATAAGCTTTTTTTGTAAGTTCATATCGTTTCCCTCTTTTCTGTTTTTATTATTCTGTATTATTCATTGTTTTTTTGAAATTATTTTATATTGATAATTATAACATAAATATCATTAATTATCAATGAGTTTCAAAAGATAGTAAGGAATACTTATTAAGCAAGAATAATGTGCATATTAAAAATTATTCACACGGAATTGAACCATTAAAATGAAACCTGATGAAGCAGCCTGCCCCAGGATTGCAGATATCTGCATTGGTACATTGGTACATTGGTATATTTCTGCGATTGATGCCAAAATCCTGCATTTTCTGGAAAATTTTTCCAAAAAAATAACACAAGCAAAGGCAATATGGCTTGCATTACTTTTGCTTGTATTATTGAAAATATGCCATGATATTATCCGGCATATCATATTGCATTATTTTATTTTTTAGCAGCTTGCCGCTCCTCCGTGCACTGCCGCCTCACCAGCAAGCTGTTCCAGTGATTTCTGGCGGCTCTCAACGCCCAGGCTGACCACAATCAGGGCCACAGCCAGGAACACACCGGCAAAGAGCATAAAAATGCCGCTGCTGCTCACCTGGCTGCCAATCATCATGCCCACCATAGCAGGGGCAATCATGCTGCCGATACGGCCAAAACCGGCTGCCCAGCCGCTGCCCAGGGCGCGGATGGCAGTAGGATACAGCTCAGGGGTGTAGGTATACAGCACGCCCCATGCCCCCAGGTTGAAGAAGGACATGGTTGCGCCCCATGCCAGAAGCTCTCCCGGGGTTGCTGCGTTGCCGAAGAAATAGCTTGCCACGCCGCTAATCAGCAGGAACAAGGACAGGGTATACTTCCTGCCTATCACATCCACCAGCCATGCCGCGCAGTAGTAGCCCGGCAGCTGCGCCAGAGTCATAATCAGCACATACTCAAAGGTCTTGACCACCGTGAAGCCCTGCTGGAATACGATGGAAGGAAGCCACATGAAGATGCCATAATAGCTGAAGTTGATGCCGAACCACGCCAGCCAGAGCATCAGGGTACGGCGGGCAAACATGCCGGACCACAGGCTGCTGAATTTAGGCTCCGCCACAGTGGAAGTTCCCTTCTCCACCTGGCTTAGTTCCTTGTCAAACGGCTCGCTGGCCACATGCAGCTTCTTTTCCAGCATCAGCACAATCTCCTGGGCTTCCCTGATGCGGTTCCTGGAAATCAGATAGCGCACAGATTCAGGCATGTGCAGGCGAATCATGAATACATACACGGCAGGCAGGGCGCCGATAAAGAAAGCAATCTGCCAGCCGTACTGCGGAATCAGCAGGTAAGCAATACAGGCGGCAGCCAGCCAGCCCAGCCCCCAGAAGCTCTCCAGCAGCACGATAAAACGTCCCCTCAGCCTCGTAGGGGCGTACTCCGTCATCAGGGTGGCCGCTACAGGCAGCTCGCCACCCAGGCCGAAGCCCACCAGAAAACGAAAAATCATCAGTGATTCATAGTTCCAGGACAGGGCGCAGGCGCCTGTGGCCAGGCTGTACAGGATAACAGTCAGGGAAAATACCAGCTTCCTGCCAATCCTGTCCGCAATAGTGCCGGAAATCACCGCTCCCAGCGCCATGCCGATAAAGCCGACACTGCCAATCCAGCCCATCTGCTCCGGAGCCAGTCCCCATTCCTTGGCCAGAATCGGCAGGACAAAGGAAATCAGTCCCGTATCCATAGCATCAAATAGCCAGCCCAGGCCCGTAACCGCTAACAGCTTATAATGAAAAGAGCCTACCGGCAACTTTTCCAGTCTTTCTAACAGCAAAATAATTCCTCCTTATTTTCATATGACAAGACACATATAAATACACGACTTTTATTCTGACATAAATGCTCAGAAAAATCAAGAACTATTTGAGATTTCAATTTTTCTTAGCATATATACCAATGGAGGGGAGAGGCAATTCCAGGTGAGCAAAGAGCAATATTCCAATGTGGGGAGAGACGATGCCAATGCAGGCACGCTCGCGCTACTATCCACGCCTAGCGGATGCTAAGCTCTTGCTGCGCCTGACGGCTTGCAAGTCGCTAAGCACCGAGGCGCGGCTCAGTGCCCTGCATTGGCACCGCCATCTCCCCCCATCGCTTCCCTGCCAACAGCCACTTATGCACCTTCTCCCCCATCACTTCCCTGAAAAACGCTACTTGATTAACATTCTCCTTGCATAAATGCTGGCAGTCCCAGTTTTCGTCAGCTATCAGCTCCCATTGTCGGTTAGCTGCAAGCCCCATGTTATGTAATATGTAGCGTACATTTTGCAGTGTTGATTATTCTGTTGTATCTGTTCAGACAAGAAAGGGATGAGTTGGGACAGTACCCAGCGAAAACCTTTGTTGTGCCTCGGTGCTTAGCGACTTGCAAGCCATAGGCGTAGCAAGAGCTTAGCATCCGCTAGGCGCAGGGGATGACGAAACCCTATTGACATGAATTAGTTTCGAGGATAAATCCTTGTATGCTAGGCGGAGGAGGAAGGCATGGTGGTTCCA
>JALFXV010000052.1 GCA_022786545.1 Selenomonadaceae bacterium | reverse complement strand
GGTGCCGAAGGCTATCAAGGTTGTCCTGACCGGCAAGAAGCCAAAGTACATCTGCGGCAAGGATGTCATCCTCACTTTGATTGGCATGATCGGCGTGGACGGAGCTTTGTACAAGGCCATCGAGTTTGCCGGTGAGGGCGTGGCGGAGCTGACCATGACTGACCGCCTGACCATCAGCAACATGGCTATCGAGGCAGGCGGCAAGAACGGCATCTTCCCATTTGATGAGATTACCAGGGAGTATGTGGAGGGCCGCGTGCATCAGCCTTATGAGCCGGTAGCGGCTGATGATGATGCGGAGTATGAGCAGGTGGTGGAGATTGACCTGTCCAAGCTGACTCCGGTAGTGGCATTCCCGCATCTGCCGGGCAACACCCATCCTGTGTCCGAGATTGGGGAGATTAAGATTGACCAGGTGGTAATCGGCTCCTGCACCAACGGACGCCTTGAGGATTTGCAGCAGGCAGCGGAGATTCTGGCAGGCCATACTGTACATCCTGATGTGCGCTGCATCATTATTCCAGGTTCCCAGCAGGTGTATCTTGATGCCATGAAGGCCGGTTATGTGGAGACCTTTATCAATGCCGGTGCTGCTGTCAGCACCCCTACCTGCGGCCCTTGCCTGGGCGCCCACATGGGCATCATGGCAGCCGGGGAGAAGGCTGTTTCCACCACCAACCGTAATTTCCGCGGCCGCATGGGCCATGTTGATTCCGAGGTTTACCTGGCAGGCCCTTATGTGGCGGCAGCCAGTGCAATTCTCGGCCGTATTGCAGTTCCAGAGGAGGTAAAGTAAGATGAGCTTAGAAGGAAAGGTTTGGCGCTACGGCGACAATATTGATACGGATGTGATTATTCCGGCACGCTATCTGAACTCCTTTGACCCGAAGGATCTGGCAGCTCACTGCATGGAGGACAGCGATGAGCATCAGGATGCACCTTTTGCCAGCAACGTGGTGGAGGGTGACATCATGGTGGGGGGCAAGAATTTCGGCTGCGGCTCTTCCCGTGAGCATGCACCCATTGCCATCAAGGCTGCCGGTGTGCCTGTGGTGATTGCAGCGGATTTTGCCCGCATTTTTTACAGGAACGGCATCAATATCGGCCTGCCCCTGCTGGAAATCGGCGCCGATGTTGAAAAAATCAGCCACGGGGACAGGCTTCGTGTAGACACTGCTACCGGCGTCATTGAGAACCTGACTACCGGGGATGTATTTCATGCCCAGCCGCTGCCGGGCTTCGTGCAGGATATTGCCAAGGCCGGCGGACTGATTAACTACATCAAGGCCAAGGGCTAAAAGCATAAATATAATGATGAAATTGCACTGGTGCAAGGATTTGCACCGATTTAAGGAGAAGATATAGTATGGCAAAGAAGATTGTGGTCATTCCTGGTGACGGCATCGGCAAGGAGATTACCGACTCCGCCGTAGAGGTGCTGAAGAAGGCTGCGGAAAAGTATTCCCTGGAGCTGGAATATGAGTACAAGGATGCAGGCGGTACTGCCTATGACAAGTTCGGTACGCCGCTGCCGGAGGATACCCTGGCGGCCTGCAAGTCTGCTGATGGGGTGCTGTTCGGTGCCGTGGGCGGCGACAAGTGGGATAACGTGGAGCCGTCCCTGCGGCCTGAGAAGGCCATCCTGGGCCTCCGGAAGGGGCTGGGGCTGTATGCCAACCTGCGGCCTGTGAAGGTGGCGGATTCTTTGACTGAGTATTCTCCTCTGAAGCCGGAGCTGGTCAAGGGGGTTGACCTGGTGATTGTCCGGGAGCTGGTAGGCGGCATTTACTTCGGCGACAAGTGCGAGTCTGAGGCGTTCAACGGCACTGAGCGCGCCTGGGATCTGGAGAATTATTCCGTGCCTGAGGTGGAGCGTATCGCCAAGCTGGCTTTTGAGACTGCCCGCCTGCGCCGAGGCAAGGTAACTTCCGTGGACAAGGCCAATGTGCTGGCTACTTCCCGCCTGTGGAGGCGCACTGTGGCAGAGGTGGCAAAGGATTATGCCGATGTGGAGCTGAATAATCTCTATGTGGATAATACTGCCATGCAGCTGGCTGTCCGCCCGGCACAGTTTGATGTGATTGTTACCGGCAATCTCTTTGGTGATATCCTCAGTGACGAGGCTGCGGTAATTGGCGGCTCCATCGGCATGATGCCGTCTGCTTCCATCGGGGAGTGCACCAGCCTCTATGAGCCGATTCACGGCTCTGCGCCGGATATAGCCGGCCAGGGCATCGCCAACCCGATCGGCACTATTTTGTCCGCGGCTATGCTGCTGCGCTATTCGTTGCAGGAGGAGGCTGCCGCCAAGGCCATCGAGGCTGCGGTGGATGCGGCTCTGGCTGAGGGCTGGCGTACTGCTGATTTGTGGCATGAGGGCTTTAAGAAGGCAAATACCGATGATATGACCAGGGCCGTGCTGGCACATATCTGATTTTATTTTGACAGAAGTTTTGATGAGGGGGGCCTGCCCATGAATGGAGCTCAGGTAATAGTAAAAATTCTGCAGGAGCAGGGGGTTGACACGCTGTTTGGCTATCCTGGCGGCATGATTCTGCCTCTGTATGATGCACTGTACGATGCAAAAAATATCAACCAGATTTTAACTACTCACGAACAGAATGCGGCTCATGCTGCTGACGGCTATGCCCGTGCTACTGGCAAGGTAGGCGTGTGTATTGCCACCTCCGGGCCAGGGGCCACTAACCTGGTGACAGGGCTGGGGACTGCCTTTATGGACTCAATCCCTGTGGTTGCCTTTACGGGGCAGGTGGATACGGGGCTTTTGGGCCGGGACTCCTTCCAGGAAATTGACATCATGGATGTAACCATGCCTGTGACCAAGCACAATTACAAGGTGAAGGACCCGAAGGCACTGGCTGCTACTGTCCGGGAGGCCTTCCGGCTGGCAAAGCATGGCCGCCCGGGGCCTGTGCTGGTGGATATTCCCCGGGATATTTTGCTGAATCCGGCTCCTTTCTACGCTGATGATACGCCTGTGAAGGAACCAGGCACCCCGGACGCTGATTTCAAGATTTGCGTGGCGGAGGCGGCAGAGGTAATCTGCCAGGCTAAGCAGCCGGTGATTATTTCCGGCGGCGGCGTCATTAATGCAGGTGCCTCCAAGGAGGTAGTTGCTTTTGCGGAGCATTATAACCTGCCGATTGTGTTCACCCTGATGGGCATCGGCGGCGTACCAAGCGAGCACCCCAATGTGCTGGGCTTTGCCGGTATGCACGGCACCAAGGCTGCCAACAATGCCGTGGCCAATGCTGATTTGATTATTTCATTAGGCAGCCGCTTTGCTGACCGCCAGACGGGCAATCTGGACAAGTATACTGTGGGCACCAAGTTCATTCACGTGGACATTGACCCGGCGGAAATCGACAAGAATATTGCCAGCTCCATCGGCCTGGCCGGCAACATGCAGACTATTCTCGCCATGCTGATGCAGCGGGAGCCTGCCTCCAAGCTGGAGGACTGGTGGAAGAAAATCCGCGGCTGGCGCTGTGAGTACGCCTATGATTATCATGTATCCAGGCTGACTGTGCCTTGGGCCATGAATTGCGTGGCAAAGGCTACCAGCGGCAAGGAGTTTGCTTTTGCCACGGATGTAGGACAGCATCAGATGTGGTGCGCCCTCCATCTGAAGGTGCAGGAGCCGCGGACATGGTTCACTTCCGGCGGCCTGGGGACAATGGGCTTTGGCCTGCCAGCAGCTATGGGGGCACAGGTTGCCTATGAGAACAGCGGCAGCGAAAGGCGCGTGGTGCATGTGGCTGGCGATGGCGGCATCAAGATGACCGGCAACGAGTATTACACTATTGCAAGGCTGAATCTGCCGATTATCTCCATCATCGTCAACAACAGCAGCCTGGGCATGATCAGGCAGCTGCAGAAGGTGAATTACAAGGAAAGGTATATTGCCTGCGAGCTGGATTATCCGATGGATTATGCGGCTTATGCCAAGAGCTTCGGCATCGAGGCGGAAAATGTGGATTCCACCGAGGGCTTTGCAGAGGCATTTCAGCGTGCTATGGCTGAGCGCAGGCCGTATGTTATCGTAATGAATATCCATAGAAGCTTTGTGGAGCCGATGATTAAGGGCGGCGCCAGGATTAACGAGTTTGTGGATTTCAAGTAATGCGAAATAAAGACATATGCAGGCCAATAGAGATAAATAAAGGCAAATAAATGCAAATAAAGAGGACAGCTGCGGGAGAAGGTTTTCCGCGGCTGTCCTTTTTCATGGGCAGATAAGCCTATCTGCATTTATTGCGCCATTATTCAGGCGTCTATGGCGATGGGTGCTTATGGCCTGAGTTTTGCCTCATAAAGTTCCTCAAAGAACTGGCAGGCATCCCTGATGCAGTCAGGGCAGGAGCGGAGGACCTTGCCAGTGCCAACGCCTTTTAATTCGTGGCAGAGGATGGAGCCGTTCTGTGCCTTGAAGCGTTCCAGGATTTCCCGTCCCAGGGCGTAGGTCTGGGCCTTGGTGGATGGGTGCTCCAAATCCCCGCAGCTGTTCAGGAGGCCGATAAGGGCTATGGCACCGCTGATGGCACCGCAGGTTCCCTGCATGTTGCCGCCGCCCAGGCCGAAGCCCTCAGTGATTTTGAACAGCTGCTCCGGCGGCATATCTACCAGATCCGCATAGGTAAGTGCTACGGACTGGGCACAGTTATAGCCCAGGTCATGCTTTTCGATGGCGATATTTTTTCTGCTTTCCATGATGTGTATGATTCTCCTTCTTTTGCTTTAGTATTGCGAATATTTTTCATGCAGCTTCGCTGCATATCTTTGTCGATAAAATTATAGCATAATTTTTTTAGAAAAGCAGGAAAATCGGATGCAGATGTAGAATTTCTATCTACAGGCAGTAAAACGTGTTTCAGCCTGCCTGTGATTGCAGGGCATGTAAAGCATGTAGCCTATGTAAAAAGTATGTGGACATGCAGGGCATGTATATATGCTGGGTATGTGTATATGCTGGGTACGTGGCAAGCATCCTGATAGGTGGTGGGAGAGATGGAATACTATGATGTACTGGAGAATTTCGGGCAGCTTGCCCTGGCATGCGTGCTGGGAGGCATGATCGGCTATGAGCGCCAGTCCCGGCGCAAGTCGGCAGGCCTGCGCACCAACATACTAGTATGCCTTGGCTCATGCCTGATTATGATGATGTCCTACGATATATACAAGCAGGTGGAGGGCATGACCAATGCGGACCCTGCCCGGCTGGGAGCACAGGTGGTCAGCGGCATCGGCTTTTTGGGGGCCGGGGCCATCATGAAGGAGGGCCTGAGCGTCACGGGACTGACCACGGCAGCCTGCCTGTGGGTAGTGGCCTGTGTGGGGCTGGCAGTAGGAGCCGGTTTTTATGTAGAAGCAGTCATGACCACGATTTTTGTCGTGATGGTGGTGGGGGTGCTCAGCCATTTCGAGCTGAAGAAATCCACCCGTGCCGGTGTGCTGCAGCTGACTGTGTACTCGGACAATAATCCGGAGCAGCTTTCGATTATTACCAGCTGCCTGGATGACCTGCACATCGGTATTACCAAAATCAAGCTGCGGGAGGAATATGCCAGAAATGAGCGGGAGCAGACCATTATCCTGGTTATGGAAATGATGCTTTTGAACAGCCGCCATTACAGTACCACACATATAGTCAATATTTTGCAGGATTTGCCTGGCATACATGGCATAGAACTGCGCTGAAGGATGCAGCTAGGATACAGCAAAATTATGGCAGATAAGATCAATGTGAAAACAATCAAAGAATGTGCATAACAGAAAGAAGGAATTTAGTATGGCTATGCTGGATGATTTATTGGCAGCTAATGAAAAATTCTGCAAAAATCCGCCTGTGGATTATACCAGTGAGGATATCAAGGCAAGCAAGCTGCCCCAGAAACAGCTGGCAATCCTGACCTGCATGGATACCAGGCTGGTAAATTTTTTGGAGCCTGCCCTGGGCATTGAGCGGGGGGAGGCAAAGGTCATTAAGACGGCAGGCAACTGCGTGACGGGGATTTTTGATGGCGTGGTGCGCAGCCTCCTGGTGTGCATTTATGAGCTGGGCATCAAGGAGATACTGGTCATAGGCCATCACGAGTGCGGCATGGCCAAAACAACCTCAGCCGGCATGACCCAGGCTATGCTGGACCGGGGCGTGGCGCCTGAGGCAATCCACATGATTGCCAAGGAATTGAAGGAGTGGGCGGATGAGTTCCAGCATCCTGAGGAAAATGTGGAGATTACGGTTGACCAGCTCCGCCTCAATCCCCTTATCCCCAAGGATGTGCCTGTGCATGGCCTGATGTTCCATCCACGCTCCGGCAAGCTGGATGTGGTGGTCAATGGCTATGAGCATGTTTGAGTGCCTGCAAGATATGCGCTTGAGTGGCTGAGATTATGCACTTGAGCTGCGGAAATGCTGTTTGTTGACTGCTTGTTGATTTGATTGGAAAATCTGCGTTGTTTTTAGGGAGGCAGGATTATGGATTATCAGGGAATGAGGACTTACAGGCGTTTTTTGCAGAAGCCGGTGCCAGATGAGGTGCTGGGGGAGATGATGGAAAATGTCAGGATTGCCAGTTGTGCAAAGAATGACCAGCCGCTGATTTATACGGTGGTAAAATCAGCGGAGATGGTGAAGTCAATGCAGCCCCTGGTGAAATGGGCGGCTGCCCTCCCCAAGGAACTGGGGACCCCTGTAGAGGGGGAGCAGCCTACGGCCTTTGTGGTGATTGCCAAGTCGGAAAAGGCTGTGCCCCTCAGCGATATTGATGTGGGGATTGCAGTCAACACGCTGGCCGCCACGGCCTGGGAGCACAAGGTGGGCAGCTGTATCATGGCATCCATCAATGCACCAAAAATTCAGGAGCTCCTGGCAATACCGGAAGGCTACAAGGTACGCCTGGTGCTGGCGCTGGGGTATCCGTCCCACAGGAGCACAGTGGTGGAGCTGAAGGACAGCCTGGATTATTATCTTGACGAAGAAAGGAATTATTATGTGCCCAAGCGTGCTATGGAGGATATCGTAACCTATAAATAAACGTAAATTCTTGTTAAGCATGATTTTTATTGGCATGGTTTTCCTTGCAGGCGGTTCATGCCGTATCTGCAGGGGGTAAAGTTATACAAGTACAAAGGAGGTTTTACACAATGAAGAAGGTTTTGATGTTTGCCGGTGATTTTGCAGAGGATTATGAGGTAATGGTTCCTTATCAGGCACTGGAAATGGTAGGGGTTCATGTGGATGTGGTCTGCCCGGGCATGAAGGCAGGGGACAAGATTAAGACTGCCATTCATGATTTTGTGGGGGACCAGACCTACTGTGAAAAGCCTGGCCATCTGTTTCAGCTGAATGCCGCTCTGGAGGATGTCAAGGGTGAGGACTATGACGGCCTCTACATTACCGGTGGCCGCGCTCCTGAGTACATCCGCCTGGATGCCAAGATTATTGAGCTGACTAAGTATTTCATGGAAAATAACAAGCCGGTGGCTGCCATCTGCCACGGCATCCAGGTGCTGACTGCCGCCGATACGGTAAGGGGCAGGAAGCTGACTGCTTATCCGGCTGTAGGGCCTGATGTTACTATGGCCGGTGGCGAGTTTGTCAGCGTTGATGCGGATAAGTCCGTAGTTGACGGCAATCTGGTAACTTCTCCTGCCTGGCCGGGCAATATTGCCATCCTGCAGGATTTCATCAAGCTGCTGGGCTGATGTGCATGAAGTTTTTTAGACGCATTTTGCATTTCACGGGACGGATATGCTGTCAGGGATAAAAATAGTATAGGCAGGGCTGCCAATGCAGCAGGCAGCCTGGGAGAGAGGCAGTTTTTTTCACCTTGGTGAAAGAGGAGTGGCTGATATTTCCAGGCTGCCTGTTTATTTTGCAGATTTTTTTGTCAAAGGACGTATTTTTTTGCTATAATAGTGGAATAAATGTTTAAAAATAATTTTGAGGGTGAGTTAGTTGCAAAAAAAGCGGACAAAGACATCCAGCCGCAATAAGGCTGCTGAGAATAAAAAAACTGGTACGGCAAGGCGGGGGAGCAGCAGTGCCGGTGAGCCTGCACAGGATAATACCAAGCGGAACTATGAGCTTCGGGGCCTTGCCTTTGTGGTTGCGGGGCTGATTGCTATCTGCGGCATAGCCGGGTTGAATGTAGGCTTCGTGGGGCTGAAGGTGGCCAAGTTCCTGCAATATTTCTTTGGCATTGGCTCGTTTGTGGCGGCAGGAGCCTTTTTGGGCGCAGGTGGCTACTATATCATGCGGCATCAGAAGCTGGTCTTTAACGCCAGGCTGCTGGGGGGCACCGGCTTTTTTGCCTGCGCTGTTTCCATGTATCACCATCTGGTGGTCAAGCCGGGGGAGGAAATCCTGCCCTCCAGCCTGGTGGATGGCGGCGGCCTTCTGGGGGGTGCCATTACGATTTTCCTGCATAATGTAGCAGGTGTGGACGGCACGCCTATTGTGCTGGCGGCAGGGCTGATTGGTACTTTGATGGTAGCAACCACCTGGTCGCTGGCCCAGGGCATCCTGACTACCAAGGAAAAAGCGGAAAAAGGGGCAGACGTGGCGAAAAAAGCTACGGCAGTTGTCTATGACAAGACCATCCAGGTGGGGGGCAAGGCCAAGGAGCAGGTACAGGAATATGTACAGGAATATGTGCAGGAGCATATTGATGATGTGGGAGAGAGGCTGAAAAGGCTTCGCAGCAAGCAGTTCCTGGCACGGTATGAGCAGGACTCCGCCTTTTTGAATGAAGCACAGGAAGGGGCCTCTGCCGGCAACAGCGGCAAAAATGCAGCTTTGCCTGCTAATCATGCAAATCCCGCTAAGCCTGCTCATGGCAAGGTTGCTGCCGCAGGGGGTAAAATCCTGTCCGGCGTGGGCATGGGCATAGCGGCAGAGCTGATGGCGGAAAAGGCAGCTGCAGAAGCCAGGGAATTTGCGCCGCCACCGGCTAATGCTGATGAACTGGTGGAAGCCAACCCTGTGGCAGCAGGTTTCTTTGCGGAAAAATTTTCCAGCACGGCAAAGCATGAGGAAGTGCCTGAACTGGCTGTGCAGCTGGGCCTGGAAGCAGCGGATAATATTCTGGCTGACCTGCCTGAGAGCCAGCCTGAGGCTATTCAGAATTATGAAGCTGGCCAGGCTGATTGGGGCAATCAGTATATTCAGCAGGCTCAGTCTGCTCAGTATGGCCAGTCCGCTCAGGCAGAAGACTGGGAAGGAGTGGCTGATTTTGACTGGGAGAGCTATATTGCAGGTAAAAGCGATGATATATTTGCTGATATAAGCAGTGATGCTTATGCAGATACGGAAGCATATGCGGAAGCATATACGGAATCCGATGTGGCAAGCGGTATGGCAGCAGCTACGGAAGCAGATGCGGCAGAAGATACAGAGATGACGGCTGTGCCGTATGTTATCCCACAGTCGCAGGAGGCTGGCGATGAGTATGATTATGGCATCGATGATATGGAGATTACCTATCCTGAGGACTCCGTGGATATGACGGAAGCTATTGAGGAAGAGGATTCTGTTGAGCCTGTTGAGTTTATTGAGCCTCTTGAGCCGCCTGCGGCTGGGGCAGCTGCCACTGGCCAAGCTGGTGCTGAAACCAAAGAAGCCTCTCCTGCCAGTGATATTAAGCCGGCAGGAGAGGTGGCGCCGGAGCAGGCAGCACCGCCACCGCCGCCATACAGGCTGCCGCCGCTGCATTTGCTTTCCAAGGCCGTAAAGACCATGAATGAAAGCCTCAGCCAGGAAATCAGCAACAATGCGAAAATCCTGGGGGAAACCCTGGCCAACTTCAAGGTGAAGGCATCCATCCTCAACGCCTGCCACGGCCCGGCTGTCACCCGTTACGAGGTGAAGCCTGCGCCGGGTGTCAAGGTCAGCAAGATTACGGGGCTGGCTGACGATATAGCCCTGAACATGGCGGCAACTGCGGTGCGCATTGAGCAGATTCCCGGCAAGGCCGCCATCGGCATCGAGGTGCCGAACCGGGAGCTGGAAAGCGTGCAGCTGAGGGAGGTACTGGAAAATCCTGCCTTTGCGGCGGCCAAGTCCAAGCTGACAGTGGGCCTGGGCAAGGATATCGGCGGTCAGGCCATCTTTGCCGATCTGGCGAAAATGCCCCATCTGCTGGTGGCCGGTGCCACCGGCTCCGGTAAATCCGTGTGCATCAACACGCTGATTACCAGCGTGCTGTTCAAGGCAAAGCCTACAGAGGTCAAGTTTATCCTGATAGACCCCAAGATGGTGGAGCTGTCCGTGTACAACGATATTCCGCACCTGATGGTGCCGGTGGTAACTGATGCCAAAAAGGCGGCCTCAGTGCTGAACTGGGCGGTGCAGGAAATGGAAAAGCGCTATGGGCTGATTGCCCAGGTAGGGGTGCGCAACATGGAGGGCTACAACAAGCTGTTTGCCGAGGAGCCTGAGAGGCAGCTTCCTTCTATTGTCATCATCATTGATGAGCTGGCTGATTTGATGATGGTGGCGCCTCATGATGTGGAGGATGCCATCTGCCGTATTGCCCAGAAGGCCCGTGCCGCAGGCATTTATCTGGTGCTGGCTACCCAGCGGCCATCAGTCAATGTCATTACGGGCGTCATCAAGGCCAATATCCCGTCCCGTATCTCTTTTGCGGTGACTTCCCAGATTGACTCCCGGACCATTCTGGATGCTTCCGGCGCGGAGAAGCTTTTGGGCAAGGGCGATATGCTCTTTAAGCCCCAGGAGGCCAACAAGCCTACCCGCATCCAGGGAGCCTTTGTCAGCGACAAGGAAGTGGAGATGCTGACTGAGTACATCAAGTCCCAGGGGCACAAGCTGGAAGCAAATCAGGAAATTATTGATTTCACCAATAAAGCTGCGGAAAGTGAAAATGACGGGGAGGGCGATGACAAGCCTCAGGCTGGCAAGGTCAAGATTGACAGCCTGCTGCGGGATGCGGTGGAGCTTACCATGTCCAGCGGCAGCGCTTCTGCTTCCAGCTTCCAGCGGCGGTATCATATCGGCTACAGCCGGGCCGGCCGCCTGCTGGACACTATGGAGCAGCTGGGGATTGTGGGGCCGCCTCAGGGCAGCAAGCCCCGGGAGATTCTGGTGACGGAGGCCCAGGCTTTTGAAATAATGGATAATTATGAAAACCAGTAGTTATCATGGGCTATTTATAATTAATTGATTTGGAATTTGAAACTAGGAGATGTATTTTTGGTGGCTAAGCTGGAAATCAACATGCTGGAGGGCTCTATCTGGGACAAGGTGCTGAAATTTGCCATTCCCCTTGCCATGACAAGCATCATGCAGCAGCTTTTTAATGCTGCCGATGTGGCCATTGTGGGGCAGTTTGTGGGCAAGGAGGCATTGGCTGCCGTAGGGGCCAATGGCATAGTAATCAACCTGATGCTGAACCTGATGGTAGGGCTATCCATCGGCGCCAATGTGGCCTGTGCCAATTTTCTGGGGGCCAGGAGCTACCTGCGCCTGAAAAAAGCGGTGCATACCTCCATGCTGGTGGGGGTTTTGTGCGGCATTTTTTTGGCAGTGTTCGGTGTCACCTTCGGGCGGGATATTTTGCTCTTGATTGATACGCCGCCGGAGATACTGGCTGCCGCTGAATTGTATCTGCAAATCCTGATGGCAGGAGTTCCTACTCTTTTGCTGTACAACTTTGGTTCCGCCCTGCTGCGCAGCAAGGGTGATACCAGGCGGCCTCTGTACGCCATGCTGGCATCCGGCTGCATCAACGTCAGCCTGAACCTCTTCTTCGTGCTGGCCTTGCACATGGGTGTGGAAGGAGTGGCTATCGCCACGGTGATTGCTACTACCTGCAGTGCCTGCTTGATTTTGTACTGGCTGCATAATGAGGAAGGGCCGCTGCAGCTGCAGCTGCGCAAGCTGTCCATTGATGTGAAGGTGCTGGCCTATATCGCCAGGATTGGCCTGCCGGCAGGCTTGCAGGGCATGGTCTTTTCCTTTTCCAACATCATCATTCAGATTGCCATCAACAATCTGGGGGCGGAGTACATCGCTGCCTCGGCTATTGCCCTGAACTTTGAGTTTGCCGCCTTTTTCATTCTGTCCGCTTTTTCCCAGGCGGCTACCACCTTTGTGGGACAGAATTTCGGGGCGGGGAATATCCGGCGCTGCCGTCAGATTATGCGCTGGTGCGTAGGCATGAATTTCTTCATCACCGGCAGCATCTGCCTGCTGATGTCCCTGCTGGCACCCTTTCTGGCCGCTATCTACACGGCGGATGCAGAGGTCATCGAGTATGCGGTGCTGCGCATACGCTATATCCTGACCTTTGAATTTATGAATGTGGTCATCGAGACATGTTCCGGCGGCATGCGGGGAGTGGGGCACTCCCTTTATCCGGCAGCGGCCTGCTTCCTGGGGGTATGCGTCTTCCGGATAATCTACATTTATACGATTTTTGCTGCTGAGCCAGTCTTCAGCGTGCTGATGGCGGTGTACCCCATCAGCTGGGTATTTACGATTTTGCTGATTATCGGGGCGTATTTTTACGTCTTCAACAAGCTGGAGCGTTCTATGCCAGATATTGGTAAATAATATAGGGATGCAGGCTTGAAATTTAAGGCTGAAATGAAATGTATGCAGGCGATGCACAGATGATAAAAAAAGGAGTGCAGAAAATATGGAAACAAAAGGATTGATTCTGGTGCATACCGGCGATGGCAAGGGCAAGACCACGGCGGGGCTGGGGCTGGCCCTGAGGGCCTGGGGCAGCGGGCTCCGGGTGCTGATTTTGCAGTTTATCAAGGGAGGCTGGAAATACGGCGAGCTGGAAGCCATTGAACGGCTGGGGCAGCTGGACGGCAGGATTGAGATAAGGCCGCTGGGGCTTGGCCTGATGCGTAGTGACGAGGACAAGGAAAAGCATATCAGGGCGGCGGCAGAAGCCTTGCAGGAGTCAGAACGGATGATGGTATCCGGGGAATATGACCTGATTATCTTTGACGAGATTAATTATGCCGTGAAGTTCGGCCTGATTTCCCTTGATGATGTGCTGGCGCTTCTGGACAAGAAGCCGGATGAGCTGCATGTGCTGCTGACAGGCAGGGATGCGCGGCCTGAACTGATTGAGCGTGCCGACCTGGTAACGGAGATGAAGCTGGTGAAGCATCCGTACCAGCAGGGCATAAAGGCCCAGAAGGGCATTGAATTTTAAAAAATGGGAGATAAGATTTGTGAACAAGCAGGAAATTTTTGATTTTGTGGATAAGCAGGAAATCTGGCATGAAGTTACTGAGCATGAGGCGGCTTTTACTATGGAGGAGGCACTTAACATGGAGATGCCTTATCCTGACCGGGAGGCCAAGAACCTCTTTGTGCGGGATGACAAGAAACAGAATTATTACCTGATTACGGTCTGCGGGCCCAAAAGGGTGCAGCTGAAGGAGTTCAAGAAAGCCCAGGGGACCCGGCGCCTGAGCTTTGCCTCGGCGGAGGATTTGAAGGAAATGCTGGATGTGCTGCCCGGCTCCGTATCGCCCCTGGGGCTTCTGAATAATGAGGCATGCAACGTGAAGCTGTTTTTGGACGAGGAATTTGTGCAGGGCAGCGGCATTATCGGCATCCATCCCAACGAGAATACGGCTACCATCTGGATGAAGACGGAGGACCTGCTGGCCATGATACGCCGCCACGGCAACGAAGCCCAGGTGGTGGTGCTGTAATTAGCTGTTTTCAGCCCGTGGCTGGTATGCTATAATAAATTTGTCTAATCAATTTATTTTTTGCGATGTGATGATATGCGGATTGCTGATGTGTATATAAATATTCCCGTCAAGAGCATAGCCAGTTCCTTCAGTTACAGGATACCTGCTAAAATGGATGGGCTGGGGGCTGGCTGGCGCGTGCTGGTGCCCTTTGGCGGCCGCGATGTTGAAGGCTTTGTGGTGGAGGTCTGCCCGGTGGAAAGATACCGGGAGATGAAAAATGCCTATCCCGTGGAAAAGCTGAAATACATCAAGGCGGCGGTGGATGAGGAGCCCTGGTTTTCTTCCCGGATGATTGAGGCGGCCAAATGGCTGGCTGATTTTTATCTGTGCTCTGTGGGGGAGATGATGCGGCTCTTCATGCCGGGGAAAAGCGGGCTGAAAATCCAGCTGAGGTACGAGGCTGTGCCTGATATGGGGGACAATATGCTGCTGATGGTGGATGTATACCGCCAGGTGTATGAGGCCCTTTTGGCAGCCGGTGCTGCCAAGGAAAAGGAGCTTAGGCAGCAGCTGGAGGCGGATGATATGCCGGAGGCAGCCGCCCAGCTGGGCAAGGTGCTGGAAGGGCTCTTGAAGTACAAGCTGGTGCGCCGGGTGTATGCCGCCAGCCAGCGGGCAAAGGAAAGCTATGAGAGCTATCTGGCCGTGGGAGATGGGCTGACCGCTGAAGCGATTGAGCAGTTCGATAAGCGGAAAAAGGCGCAGAAGCGGCTTTTGCTGTGGCTGGCTGACAGGCAGGCCGCGGCCGGGGAGCCGCCTGCCATATCCCTCAAGGAGCTTTTGGCGGAAGGATTTTCCCGGGAGGTTATCAAGGGAGTGGCAGAGTCTGGTTTCGGCACAATCCGCCAGCGGCGGGTGCTGCGTGACAGCTACCGCGATTTTGCGGCAAGCAGCATGGTGCGGAAGCTGACCTCTGACCAGCAAAAGGCGGTGTCTGCCCTGGGAGCCCAGCTGAAAGCCAGGGAATACCGTACATTTCTTCTATATGGCGTCACCGGCAGCGGCAAGACCCAGGTGTATATTGAAGCGGCGCGGCAGGCGCGGGACATGGGCAGGCACGTGGCGGTGCTGGTGCCGGAGATTGCCTTGACCGGCCAGGTGGTGCAGGCATTCAAGGGATATTTTGCCGGGGATATTGTGGTGATGCACAGCCGCCTCTCTATCAACGAAAGAAATGATGCCATCATGCGGGTGCGCACCGGCCAGGCAGGCATTGTCATCGGGGCCCGTTCCGCCCTGTTTACGCCTCTTGAGGATATGGGGCTGATTATCATGGATGAGGAGCAGGACAATTCATACAAGCAGGATGAGTCCCCCAGGTATCATGCCAGGGTGGTGGCACAGAAGCTGGCGGAGCTGCACGGTGCCGTGCTGCTCCTGGGCAGTGCCACCCCATCTTTGGAAACCTACTACCATGCGGTGAGGGGTGACTACGGGCTTTTATCCATGCCTAAGCGCATCGGCAGCCGCTGCCTGCCCCAGGTGGCCAGCACGGATATGCGGCGGGAACTGAAAATGGGGCGGCGCAGGGTGATTTCCCTTGCCTTGCAGGATTTGATTGCCGATACGCTGGCCAGGCATGAGCAGATTATTCTCATGCTGAACAGGCGGGGGTTTGCTACCTTTGTCATGTGCCGTTCCTGCGGCGAGCCGGTAAAATGCCCCCAGTGCACCATGCCGCTGGTGTATCACCGGGACGGGCGGCTCCTGTGCCATCACTGCGATATACAGGTGCCTGTGCCGGATGTCTGCCCCAAGTGCGGCAGCCCCTATATCAAGTATTTTGGCTCCGGCACGGAAAAGCTGGAGCAGGAGCTGGCGGAGCTGGTGCCTGAGGCGCGGATTATCCGCATGGACAGGGATACCACTGCTGGCAAGTTTGCCCATACGGAAATATTGGACAAGTTCCGCAAAAGGGAATTTGATATTCTGCTGGGCACCCAGATGGTGGCCAAGGGGCATGATATTCCCAATGTGACGGCAGTGGGCATCCTCAGCGCGGACTCAACCCTGAACATGCCGGATTTCCGGGCGGCGGAGCGGGTGTTTATGCTGATTACCCAGACGGCAGGCCGGGCCGGGCGGGGCGAGATGCCGGGCCGGGTGGTGGTGCAGTGCTACAGCCCGGAGCATTTTGCAGTCAGGACCGGCATCGCCCAGGATTATGAGGCATTTTTCCGGGAGGAATTGAAGCTGAGAAAGACGTTGTTCAACCCCCCTTTCAGCAGGCTCATTAAGCTGGTTTTCCAGCATGAAAAGGAGCCGGAGGCAAGGCGCATGGCAACCGCTATGAGGGATGCTTTTGTGCAGGAGTTCCGGGGCAATCCCCTGCAGCAGGCAGTGGGTCCGGCACCTGCCATGATGTCCTGGCTGCGGGGCGTCTACCGCTATGCCCTGCTGCTGAAAACCGGGGATATTGAAAGCGTGCTCAGCTTCCTCCGGCGGCAGGGCACAGGCAGGGATATGAGGGTGATGGTGGATATCGACCCCCTTGCCACTTCGTAGCTGTTTTTTTGGCCGTTATATGGATGCCGCGGGGGTAATTGCCAGGTATGTTGCCAGGTATGTGTAAATGTCAGGTAATGTCAGATAATGTCAGGTAAAGGATAGATAGCTTATGCAAAACGAGGTCTTACGCTGCAGGCTGGCAGCTGCGTACAATTTCTTTGCGCAGCGGGGCCATCAGCACAATATGAACAGGGTACGGGACTTGGCGGAAAAGCTGGCCGCAGGGGAATACGGCATTGCCTTTGCCGGTCATTTTTCTGCTGGCAAGTCACGGATGATTAACAGCCTGCTGGGGGAAAGCCTCCTGCCTTCCAGCCCTATTCCCACCAGTGCCAATCTGGTAAGGGTGCACAGGGGCAAGGGCGGGGAGGATTATGCCAGGGTTTTCTTTCACAGGGAAAAGCCCAGGAAATACCTGGCACCTTATGATTATGATTTGCTGAGAAGCTTCTGCCGTGATGGTGACTCCATCGCGGAGATTGAGCTGTGCCGTGGCCAGCTGGATTTGCCGCCCCAGGTGGTTATCATGGATACGCCGGGCATTGACTCGGCAGATGATGCCCACAGGGCGGCTACGGAGGCGGCACTGCACCTGGCGGATATCATCCTCTATGTGATGGATTATAACCACGTGCAGGCGGAACTGAATCTGTCCTTTACCAGGGATTTGACTCAGGCAGGCAAGGCGGTGTACCTGATTGTCAACCAGATTGATAAGCATGTGGAGGCGGAGCTTTCCTTTGAGGCGTTCTGCCAGGGGGTGGAAAAGGCTTTTCACAGCTGGGGCGTAAGGCCGGCAGGCTTTTTTTATACATCCCTGAAATACCCGGAGCATCCTCACAATCAGTTTCCTGCCCTGAAGCAGCTCCTTGATGAGAAGCTTGCGGCACGTCATGAGCTCTTAGCTGAGTCGGTGGCTGCCTCCCTGAACAAGGTGCTGGCGGAATACAGGCAGGAATACGGCCAGGAGAGGGAGAACCTGCTGGCTGGCAGCAGGGAGATACTGTCAGGGTTGCCTGAGGAAAGGCTGCAGCAGCTCCGGGATGACTATCAGCGGCTGTCGGCAGAAAAGGAAGGGCTGCTGGCGGACTGGGAGCCTGAGTTTGATGCAGGTGTGGAAAATATCCTGGACAACGCCTACCTGATGCCTACTTCCACCCGTGATTTGGCCCGGGATTACCTGGAAGCCTGCCAGCCTGATTTCAAGGTAGGCTTTTTCGGCAGGGGCAAAAAAACTCTGGCAGAGCTTGAGAGGCGCCGGAAAGCCTTTTTTGAGGATGCGGCGGAAAAGGCCCGCACCCAGCTGGAATGGCATATCAAGACATATTTTACGGATTTTGCCCGGCAGCAGCATGTGGACAATGAGCAGCTGTTAAGCTATGTGCAGGACATGGCCATCCTGCCGCCGGAGGAGCTTCTGACGGAGGCTATGCGCTCCGGGGCAAAGCTGACTCAGGATGGCAGCTATGTGATGAATTATACGGCGAATTTTGCCGAGGGCACCAAGCATGTGGCCAGGCGTTTTGCCCTTGCTTTCAAGGCAAAATTGCAGGAAAAAATGGCAGAGAGGCGAAAGCGGCGCTGCCAGGAAATCGACAGCCAGCTGGCAGCTATGGAACGCTACCACGAAGCCTGGTGGGCAGCTGATGAGGCTGAAAGGGCTCAGAAGGAACTGGCGAAGGTGCTGAAGCAGGTGGCGGCAGCTGACGCCATGCCGCCGGAAGGGGAGTCCCTTTTCGCGCCGCGGCAGCTGGATGAGGAAATCGTGCCGCCGATAGCTGGCAGCTATGCCGAGTCCTGTGCAGGGAATGGCAAGGCTGATAATAGTGCCGGTGCGGCTATGGATATGTCTACGGATATAGCCAGGGATATGGAGCGTAGCACCAGTGAAAGGGATGCTGGAAAGCCGGAGGGACAGGATGGCTCCGGTGAGGCAGCAGGCACCTTTAATATTCCCCAGGAAATGGGCGGCAGGGCGGCGCTTTGCCGCTGGGCGGAGAAGCTGCGCCGGGGCAGCCGGCTGACAGGCCGCATCCCTGTGCTGAAGCAGCTGTCCGCAGAGCTTGCGGAAAGGGCTGACCGCCTGGAGGGCAGGGGTTTCATGGTGACGCTTTTCGGTGCCTTCAGCGCCGGCAAGTCCTCCTTTGCCAATGCCCTTCTGGGGGAGGCGCTGTTGCCTGTATCGCCGAATCCTACCACGGCGGCTATTAATAAGATATGCCCTGTGGATAATGAGCATCCTCATGGCACGGTGGTTGTCAGGCTGAAGGACGAAGCCATGCTGCTGGCAGATGTGAACAGGGCTTTGTCGGCGTTTCATCAGTCGGCTGCCACCTTGCAGGAAGCACTGGCGATGGTGGAAAGCGCCCTGAATGATAAATCCGGCAGTTGCCAGCGGGAAAAGGCATTTTTGCGGGCATTTTTCTCCGGCTGGCAGGAGGCAGCCGGAAAACTTGGACAGCAGCTGACCAGGCAGCTGGCGGATTTTGGCGTCTATGCGGCACAGGAAGATAAATCCTGCTTTGTGGACTGGCTGGCAGTGTATTATGACTGCCCGTTTACAAGGCTGGGCATTACCCTGGTGGATACCCCGGGGGCAGATTCCATCAATGCCCGGCATACCAATATGTCCTTCAACTACATTCGCCAGTCGGATGTGGTGCTGTTCGTGACCTATTACAACCATGCTTTCAGCAGGGCTGACAGGGAGTTCCTAATTCAGCTGGGGCGCGTCAAGGACGCATTTGCCCTGGACAAGATGTTTTTCATTGTCAATGCCATTGATTTGGCGGAGGATGCTGAGGAAGCAGAGGGAGTAATCAGCTATGTGGCTGACCAGCTGAAGAAGTACGGCGTCAGGAAGCCGCAGATGTTCGGCCTGTCCAGCCAGCAGATACTGAAGGAGAAAATGTCCGGCAAGAAGACAGGCTTTGCCTTTGAGGATGCCTTTTACCGCTTTGTGCTGGAGGAGCTTACGGGCATTGCAGTCAATGCCGCCCGGGGCGAGTACCTGCTGGCGGTGGAGAGGGTAAAGGAGCTGATACGGCTTAACAGCAGCGACAGGGCTGAGAAGGAACAGCGGCGTTTGCAGCTGGCGGACTTCAAGGCGAAGGCTGACAGGCTGCTGGCAGGGCTTGTTAGCATGGATATGCAGAACCGCCAGCAGCAGGAAGCCAGGGAATTGGTATATTATGTCAAGCAGAGAGTGTTTTTGCGCTATACTGATTTTTATCGGGAGTCCTTTAACCCGGCCCTGCTGAAGGGCAGGGACAATGCCGGCAGCAAGCTGCAGGAGGCACTGGGGCAGCTTATGGAAAGCCTGGGCTTTGATTTGGCGCAGGAACTCCGTGCCACTACGCTGCGCATGGAGCAGTTTATCCGCAGGCAGGCGTGGCAGCTGCAGCAGCAGGTCAACAGCAAGCTTTTGGAAATCAACAGCGAGCTGCCTATTTCCCAGCGGGATTTTGCCTACGAAAGCGGCATGGAGTACGACACTGCCTTCAAGGATACGGACAGGAAAATCTTTAGAGAGCCATTGTCCATCTATAAAAATCCCAAGAGCTTTTTCGAGCAGGGGGGCACCAGGGAGATGGAAGCGGCACTGGAGAAGATTTTTGACAGGCTGGCGGATGAATATCTGCAGGAGCAGCAGGAGAGGCTGCTGGCCAGCCTGCACCAGGGCACGGAGCAGGTATTTGCCAGGGTGAAGGAACGCTTCGGGCGCATTTTAAAGGCAAACCACGAGGCAAATTTAGCAGCTCTTGAGGGCGGCGTTCCGGCAGAGGTGCTGGAGGAAGTACTGGCGGAATTGGAGAAGCAGTGCTAACAGCGGTCTGGATATCCATCAATGCGGATATTGATTGAGTGTTTTGGATTGGTGAGGAGTGTAGGAAAGATGAGTTTTGAGTTTACCAAATGGCAGGGAACGGGCAACGATTTTGTGCTGATTGACTGCATGAACAGGTCAGAGGAGCCTTATGTGGCTGCGGCACAGGAAATCTGTGATCGGCATTATGGCATTGGTGCGGACGGCATTTTGCTGGTACTGCCATCGGACAAGGCGGACATTCGCATGAGGATTATTAACGCGGACGGCAGCGAGGCTGAGATGTGCGGCAACGGCATCCGCTGCTTTGCCCGTTATGTCTATGAGGCAGGCCATGTGACCGGGGATGCCTTTACGGTTGAAACCGGCGCAGGCATCCTGGTACCGAAAATCATCAAGGAAAATGGCAATATTTCCATGATTGAGGTGGACATGGGAGAGCCGGTGCTGGAAGGGGATAAGATTCCGGTGGCAGGCTATGGCATGAACAGGGTAATCAACGAGGAAATCCAGGTGCAGGGCAAGACATTTAAGATGACCTGCGTATCCATGGGCAATCCTCACTGCGTGGTCTTTGTGGAGGATGCGGAGAACTTCCCTATCTATGAGCTGGGCAGATTTTTTGAAACCCATGAAAAATTCCCCCGCAAGACCAATACCGAGTTTGTGCAGGTCATGGACCGCCAGCATCTCAGGATGCGTGTCTGGGAGCGGGGGGCGGCTGTTACCCTTGCCTGCGGTACAGGCTCTTGCGCTACCCTGACAGCGGCTGTGCTGAACGGACTGGCTGACCGCCGGGCGGAGGTGCAGCTGGACGGCGGCAGGCTGGTGATTGAGTGGAATGAGCAGGACAATCATCTCTACATGACAGGCCCAGCCCTGCAGGTATTCAGCGGCACATATCCGCTGGCGGATTAATATTGTCATGGCTTTTGTTTAGTGCTATAATATATTGGCCAAATTTTGTAATGTATTGTAAAAAATACGGATATATGCAGCTATATGCAGTGGTGTTTTCGCAACATCCTAATTATCCTGCATCAAGATGGGGATTTATTGAAGCAGAGGTTTTAAGAGGATTTATTCATGATAAAGAGTATGACCGGCTTTGGTGCCGGGGATTGTGAAAATCAGGATTTCAAGGTGCATGTGGAACTGAAAACCGTGAATCAGCGGTATCTGGAAACGAATTTTCACATGCCCTACAGCCTGAATATGTTTGAAAATCAGCTGACGAAAAAGATAAAAGAGTATCTTTCCCGTGGCAAGCTGGATATTAATGTGCGCTTTCAGGATTTGAGGGACAAAGCTGTGACCATCAGCGTGGATATGGGGCTGGTGGATGCCTATGGCAAGGCACTGGATGAGATTACTGACAGGCTGGGGCTGGGGGGACGTCCCGGGGCTGCCCAGATTGCCAGCTATCCTGATGTGCTGAAAATCACCGAGGAAAATGTGGATTTGGCTGGTGCAGAGCCTGTTTTGCTGGCGGCCTTTGAGGAGGCGCTTGGCAACCTGGTGGCCATGCGTACTGCCGAGGGTGAGAATATCAGGGCTGATTTGCTGGCACGGATTGATGTGCTGGAGGGCTTCGTGGCAGAGCTGGAAAAGCTGGCCCCGGAGATTGTGGCAAGCTACCGCCAGAGGCTGGAAAAGCTGCTGGAGGAATACCTGGCCAAAGAGGATATCGATGAGAGCAGGATTATTCAGGAAACTGCCCTGTTCACTGACAAGGTG
>JALFXV010000022.1 GCA_022786545.1 Selenomonadaceae bacterium | reverse complement strand
CCTTCGGCTCGCGAATTGCTAAGCACCGAGGCGCGTCTCAGTGCCCTGCATTGGCACCGCCATCTCCCCCCATTACTTCCCTGCCATCATTTACTATCCTGCAATAGCAACCTGCCTCCCCCCAACCATACAAAAAAATTGAAAAGGAGAGCCGGAAAGCTGACGAAACCTGCAACTGCCATCAATTATGCAAGCCTCCATGCTCTTACTAGTAGAAATCCTTGCATAAATGCTGGCAGTCCCAATTTTCGTCAGCTATCAGCTCCCATTGACGGGTAGATGCAAACCCCATGTTATGTAATATGTAGCGTACATTTTGTAGCGTTGGTTATTCTGTTGTATCTGTTCAGACCAAGAAAGGGCAGGTGTGGCATGTACCCATAGAAAACCTTGAGTGCAGCCTCGCTTCTTAGCGAGTGCGAGCGTAAGCGATGCAGGAGCTTAGAAGCGCGAGGCTGTGCTAAGAGCGAGAGCGAGTTTTCTATGGGTACTGCCGCTACCTGTCCCTTTTAAATGTCTGAACAGAGTCCACGATCTACCAAACTATTTCAGTCAGTATATGCACGAAGTAACGATCTAGCACGACGATAAACTGAAATCATAAAAATTGCCGTGCAAGAAAAACACCCTTGCACGACAATTTCATTTCCCATATTATAATCCACAAATCATTGCTTCACAGCAAGCCAGATGCCATAACAGGCTCCCCGCCTGTCAGTCACTGTTGCACGTGAAACATGAAACCTCAAACATTAAACCAGCATATCTGCCAGCTCAATATACTCAGGGTCCAGAGGCTTCTTGTTGGTGATAGCATCATGGAGATTGATAGCTACAACCTTGCCCTTGTTAAAGCCGAATACTACATCGGTCTGACCGGCCATCAGAGCCAGGGCCGCCTTCTCACCCAGCTGGCTTGCCTTTACACGGTCCTGTACAGTCGGGGAACCACCGCGCTGAATATGGCCCAGTACGGATACACGCACATCCATCTGAGTTTTTTCCTCAATGTACTTGCCGATATCGATACCGCTGCCTACACCCTCTGCTACTACAACCAGGGAATAACGGCGGCCATTCTCATAGGACTTTACCAAGTTAGCGCATACCTCATCCAAATCAAACTCGCGCTCTGGAATCAGCACAACCTCTGCACCGCCTGCAATACCTGCCAGGGTAGCCAGCCAGCCGCAGCGGCGTCCCATAACCTCTACTACAGCAATACGGCTGTGAGCAGAAGCAGTATCACGCAGCTTGTTGATAGCATCGATAATGGTGTTGGCTGCCGTATCACATCCGATGGTGTAGTCAGTGCCCCATACATCATTGTCGATAGTGCCAGGCAGGCCGACGATTGGCACGCCGGTCTCTGCACTAAGCTTGCTGGCGCCGCGCAGGCTGCCGTCACCACCGATGACAACCAGGCCCTCAATGCCGCGCTTCTTCATGTTCTCATAAGCTTCCATGCGTCCTTCCGGAGTCATGAAACGCTTGCAGCGTGCCGTACCGAGGAAAGTACCGCCACGCTGGAGGATATCTGCCACGCTGCGGGAAGTCAGCTCCTCCATCTTCTCATCCAAAAGGCCGCGGTATCCGTCATAGATACCCCATACCTTGCCGCCCTCATACAGCACAGTACGCACTACCGCACGGGCTGCTGCATTCATGCCAGGGCTGTCGCCACCACTTGTTAATACACCGATATTCTTAATCATATTATACCCTCCCTGTGGGTTTGAAAAATAATGGCTAAATGATAAATTGATGTTCTGTCAATAGAAGGTATTCTATCGCAATATCATTTCTGCTCCTATAGTATTATAAATCATTTTCAGAATAAAATAAAGACTTATAAAGCATATTTATATATATGAAACAAAATGCTAACAAATTTTAATGGATAACTTTGTCACCTGTAACTATTCTAATACTTTTTCCAGATTTGGAACAATATTTCTTTGCCCGCTGATATTTACAAATGGAGCCATGACAGGTAGAATTATATATAGTAGTATTATATGTAGTAGTATTATGTATCACAATTTTTCAAGACAAAGGAGATATACATGAAAGAATTAGAATTAAAGTATGGCTGCAACCCAAATCAGAAGCCTGCCCGTGTTTTTGTCAAGGAAGGTGACATTCCTTTCACTGTCCTGAACGGCAAGCCTGGCTACATCAATCTGCTGGATGCTATGAACAGCTGGCAGCTGGTACAGGAACTGAAAAAGGCCACTGGCCTGCCAGCCGCTGCCTCCTTCAAGCATGTAAGCCCGGCAGGTGCCGCCGTAGCTGCTCCGCTGCCTGAGATTTTGCAGAAGGTATACTTCGTGGAGGGCATTGAGCTTTCCCCTATCGCTACAGCCTACATCCGCGCCCGCGGTGCTGACCGCATGTCCTCCTACGGCGATTTTGTGGCACTGTCTGATGAGTGCGATGCCCAGACTGCCTCCTTCCTGGCCAGGGAAGTTTCCGATGGCATCATCGCCCCGTCCTATTCCGCCGAGGCTCTGGAAATCCTCAAAGGCAAGCGCAAGGGCACCTATCTGGTGCTCCAGATGGACCCTGATTTCCAGCCGGCAGAGCTGGAGCAGAAGGAAGTCTTCGGCATTACCTTTGAGCAGAAGCGCAACACCGTGGAAATCAATGAGGATTGCCTCACCGACATCCCTACTGCCAACAAGGCATTTACCGAGGAAGCAAAGCGTGACCTCCTGATTGCCCTCATTACCCTGAAATACACCCAGTCCAACTCCGTCTGCTATGCCAAGGACGGGCAGGCTATCGGCATCGGCGCAGGCCAGCAGTCCCGGGTGCACTGCACCCGCTTGGCAGGCAACAAAGCTGATGTATGGCATCTCCGCCAGCATCCGAAAGTACTGGCCCTGCCATTCAAGGATGATGTGCGCCGCCCGGACCGTGACAACGCCATTGACGTATACATCTCCGATGAGTGGGAGGACCTGTTGGAGACAGATGACTGGCAGCGTGTCTTCACCGAGAAGCCTGAGCCTCTTTCCCGGGAGGAAAAGAAGGAATACCTCAAGACTATTACCGGCGTAGCCCTGGGCTCTGATGCTTTCTTCCCATTCGGTGACAATGTAGAGCGCGCCAAGAAAAGCGGTGTTTCCTTTATCGCCCAGTCCGGCGGCTCCATCCGTGATGACAATGTTATCGAAACCGCTGACAAGTACAACATCGCTATGGCCTTCACCCACATCAGACTTTTCCACCACTAATCAAAGTTATCCACAAGTTTATCCACATATTAACAGGTTATGCACACTGACCTGTGGATAAGCAACAGGATATGCGCATAATGAAAGTGCCTGCCTGCTCATGCTGATATGAGCAGACAGGCACTTTTTCTATACCTCACTAGGCAATTCTGCTGGCAGATATTATTTTACAGGATATGCCAGAATGAAAGGCTGATTTTTCTGCTCCTCCGGCAGCATGGAATGGTCAAACCACATGGCAAAGAATCGCCAACCATTGCCTATAGTATAGCCATCCTGCAAGTGGTCGCTGGTGTCGTAGCTGTCCATGAAAATCAGCACATCATCAAGGGTACTCTCCGTGCCCATGGTATCATAGCCGATAATCACCCGCCAGTGGCCGCCCCACTCCACGTTTTCCACCATAATCGGATGGCCAGCCTTCAGCTCCTTCTGCACGAAGCCTGCAAAGGCATCATAGCTGTCAAAACCTTTGCCATCAAGGCTGGTTTCCACATGCCAGCCAATGCGTCTGAAAAACTCCGCCATGTCCTTAGGATTGCTGCCAATCGGATACCCCTGGGTCTTCATTTCCTTGGCAAGCCCCATCTCATCATACTGCTTAACCCCAAAATAATGCAGCACAGTCAGCCCTGCTGCCGGGCCGCAGGTATACTCCGTTGCCTGCTGATAAGTAGGATAATGGGACAGGATAGTCAGGTTGTCATCTGACTGCATATTGTAATAATCCAGTGCCGTAAAATACCTTGATGGCTGATGATTAATCTCTGGCGGCGCAGCAGATGCCCCCTCGGATTTCGTATTAAGCCCCTCCGGGTACGGTATCACCTGGGGCATTTGCCCATCAGCTGACTGGGCCAGCGCCGTCCCTGCCCCCAGGGTAATCAGCATCAGCAAAAGCAAAAGACATTTTTTCATAGCTATTTCCTCCTCATCATAACTTTCAATCATCATCAAAATCATATATGCCCAGCTGGCCGTCCTCATCTATGAAGCACACCTCAATGGAATTAAGCTCCACGCTTTCTATCTCATTAAGCAAATCCACATCAGAAGCCAGCAGTTCATCTTCTGTAACAAATACGATATCCTCCTGCCTGCTGTTCTTCAGCAGGGAAAACAAAATCTCCTCCTGCTCAGACTCGCCACAGTCATCATGGGCAACAAACAGCAGCTGACGCGCCTGCAACCTGCTTAATTGCTCCATGCCCTTCCTGGCTGCCTGATACCCGGCATCACAGACATTCTCCTGGCACTTCTTCAGTTCTTCCAGGCTGCGCTGGAAAATCACAATCCGGCCCTGCTTTTTTGCTATCCTGTCCGCTTCATTTTCTACAAAAGCCGCAAAATTCTCCCCCAACACACAGCTTTTGTCAATATAAAAGACAGTATCGCCATCTGCTTCCTCTATCACATCATAATCATCATCATCCTCTGTATCGCCATAGGGAAAATGAAGTAAAACCTCCTCTAAAAGCCCCATACATATCACAGCTCCCTCCGCATATATCATTTACGCAACAACAGGCCGCCAGCATATCATTGACAGCACAGAAAAATCCCACAGGCAGGCTGTTTCACGTGGAACAATTTCCACAAAACATCATCTATTAATGAAGGATGCAAATTTCTCACAAAGATTACTTATATATTCCCTGCGGGCAATTTTTGCTATCCATTCCCTGGGAATCTGCTTTTCTTCATCCTGCCCCTTCAGGCAATAATAGAGACCTGCCAGCCCGCCGGCAACCGCCGCCACAGTATCAGTATCATCTCCCAGATTTACCGCTGTCAGGATACATTCCCTGTAGCTGCCTGTATGATAGAAGCACCAGAGGGCAGCCTGCAGCGTATGAATTACGTATCCGGAACTCTGCACCTCATCCCGTTGCCAATTCCATGCCCCATTGACTTTTTGGATTTCCGGTGGCATATCATGGCAATAATCCGCCAGCTTCTGCCAGGCAAATTGCAGGGCTTCCGCCTTATTATAGCCCAACATGATGTTTCGCGCCACATATACATAGTACAGACAGCACAGCTTAGCAATAATATGCCCATGCGTAAGGCTGCACACGGCAAAAATTTCTTCCTCAGAGCAGTTCACAAACGCAAGAGGCAAAATCCTCATCAAAGCCCCGTTGCCATTATCCCTCTCCCCCGTGCCGCCGCAGAGTTCCGGCTCAGTTCCCTGCTGATAGCGGCAAATTGCCTTGTAGGTTGCAGTCCCCACATCAAATACATCCTCATAGGGAGTAAATTCCGCCCGTGACAGCCAGGCGTCAAAATTCTCCATTATATCGTCAGTATCAATCCTGCCCCGCCTGACAATACTCTCCATTGTTGCCAAGGTCATGCTGCTATCATCAGACCAGGTGCCGGGAGGCAGCAGATATGTCCCCCAGCCCACCATATCATCACACCGGAAACTGTCCCGTTCCTTAAACTCATAAGGCACTCCCACAGCATCCCCCACAATGACGCCAAAGATGCCGGACGCAAATATATTCAGCATAACACCATCCGCCTCCCATATCATACTGCACTGCCCTTCCCGCACTCTACCTTACACCCTAAATATACTACATAATCTTTCATCTTGTCAAAAATGACGTTTTTTGATATGTTAGGTAGTGAAGTTATCAAAAAAGCCGTTTTTTGACAACTTCATGATACATTCTGTCATTTTCTGCCTGTTCCGCCAGCGAGGTGAATATAATGAAATACATATCTTTGAAAAAACTATACTACAAGGACAATCAAAACCATCAGCAAATCTATCAGCAAAGATTCAATGCACCTTTCACAGAACATATTAATATTCCTATCAGGCAGTATAACAGAAATAAAGACTATCCTGCCTTTTTTTGCCTAACAACAGAAATAGCCAAGCTACAGGAAAATATTCTGTCTGCTAATAACAAGCTGCTACAAATCGTAGATGTTACGCCTGAAATCGTGCTGAAGCAGCTGGCATTATTATGTATTATAGATGAAGTAAAATCCAGTAATGAAATCGAAGGTGTCCACAGTACCAGGCGTGAGCTCATGGAGGCCATGTCTTCCCTCAAAAAAGGTACACGTTATGTCAGCACCCTCTATAAATATCATCTGCTGACAAACCAAAAAGAAATTCCTTTTGCCACCTGCCATGACCTGCGGCAGTTTTATGATGAATTTGCTCATGCTGAGGTTATCACTGAAAATGCTGCCAATCGCCTTGATGGCAATATTTTTCGGGCAGGCTCAGTAGACATAGAAGCTCCCACGGGAAAATCCATTCACAGGGGCGTATACCCGGAAAGCAAAATCATCACTTATATGGAAACGCTTCTTGGCATCTTCAATGACAAGGATTTGCCCTTCCTTATTAGCACTGCGCTTTGTCATTACCTTTTTGCCTATATTCATCCATTTTATGATGGCAATGGCAGGACCGCCAGATTTCTGACCTCATATCAATTAACCCAGGTATTGCATTATACTGTTGCCCTGCGCCTATCAAGAACTATCAAAAAAAACAGAAAAGATTACTACGACCTGTTTTCGCTCACTGATGACGAAAACAACTGCGGTGACCTGACACCATTTGTAACAGGCTTCTTGCATATAACTCATCAGACTGTTAATGATACTATTGCCCTGCTGCAACGAAAACTAGCTCAATATAAAAAGAACCTGGCTATCCTGGAACAAATTTCGGAAGATGCACTATCTCAAGATATATACAAACTGCTTTTCCAAGCCAGCCTGCTTTATGGGCAAGGCATTACCATGCAGGAATTATCAAAACTTCTTGACAAATCAACAAACACCATAAAAAGCAGGCTGCAAGCCATGCCTAATGAACATATTATCATAATACAGCGCAACAGAAAAAAATTTTATAAACTCAATCTGCTGCTATTGAAAAAATATACTTAAAGGTGAAAATTGAGCCCAGGCATCACTTTCCACACAGCAATATTGTTCCACGTGCAACAATGCCATTTTACGTTGTTTGTTCCGAAAGATATTGCTATACTTATATATAGAGAGATTTTAGATAAAAGGAGATAACAGTCTATGGCAGAAATAAAGAAGGAACAGGAACGTGACGAACTGCACAGGGCTATCTGGGCAATTGCTGATGAATTGCGCGGTGCAGTAGACGGCTGGGATTTCAAGAATTATGTGCTGGGCACCATGTTTTACAGGTACATTTCCGAGAACCTCGCCCACTACATCAATCAGGGTGAACAGGAGGCAGGCAATGCTGATTTTGATTATGCCCGGATGCCGGATGATGAGGCAGAGGGTGCAAAGGAAGGGCTGGTAAATGAAAAGGGCTTCTTTATCCTGCCTTCGGAACTGTTCTCCAATGTGTGCAGCAAAGCAGATACCGATGAAAATCTAAATGAAACCTTGGAACGCATCTTCAAGCATATTGAGGAATCAGCTATGGGCAGTGAGTCAGAAAGTGATTTTGCCGGATTGTTTGATGATTTCGATATGAACAGCAACAAGCTGGGAAGCACTGTAGCCAAGCGCAATGAGCGTCTTGCCAAGCTGCTGCATGGCGTAGCGGATATGAATCTCGGCTCCGTAAAAGACCATGACATTGACGCCTTTGGGGATGCCTATGAATACCTCATGACCATGTATGCCAGCAATGCCGGCAAGTCCGGTGGCGAGTTCTTTACCCCAGCTGATGTGTCTGAGCTTTTGACACGGCTGGGAACCGTTGGCAAGACACACATTAACAAGGTTTATGACCCAGCCTGTGGCTCCGGCTCCCTGCTTTTGAAAGCTGAGAAGGTGCTGGGCAAAGAAGCTGTCACCAATGGCTTCTACGGGCAGGAGATTAACATCACTACCTACAACCTCTGCCGTATCAACATGTTCCTGCATGATATTGGCTTTGACAAGTTCGATATTGCCTGTGATGATACACTTACCAGTCCACAACACTGGGATGATGAGCCTTTTGAGCTGATTGTTTCCAATCCCCCATATTCCATCAAGTGGGCAGGCGATAGCAATCCCCTGCTCATCAATGACCCAAGGTATGCCCCGGCAGGTGTGCTGGCTCCCAAAAGCAAGGCAGATATGGCATTCATCATGCACAGCCTGTCATGGCTTGCGCCAAACGGCACAGCGGCCATCGTTTGCTTCCCAGGCATCATGTATCGTGGCGGTGCCGAGAAGAAAATCCGCAAGTACCTGATTGATAACAACTTTGTGGATTGCATCATCCAGCTGCCATCCAACCTGTTTTTTGGCACAAGCATAGCCACCTGCATCATGGTTCTGAAAAAGGGCAAATCCGACAACACTACTATATTCATTGACGCCACCAAGGAATGTATCAAGGTCACTAACAACAACCGCCTGACAGAAGATAATCTGCAAAAGATAGTATCTGCCTTTGCCCGGCGAGAGGAAATAAAGCATTTCAGCCATGTGGCAAACTATGAGGAAATTGCAGAAAACGACTACAACCTGTCAGTGTCCACCTATGTAGAGGCAGAGGATACCAGAGAAGTCATTGACATAAAGAAGCTCAATGCCGAAATTGAAGAAATTGTCCTTAGGGAAGCTGAATTGCGTGATGCCATCCGCAACATCATTGAGGAAATCGAGGGTGGCGTATGATGAATAAGGAATTGCAGTTCTTAATATACAGTACACCAGAAGAAAATGTACTGGTGGATGTAGTGGTCAAGGATGAAGATATCTGGGTAACGCAGAAGGCTATGGCTGAGCTTTTTGGTGTAAAAGTTCCTGCCATCAGCAAGCATTTGAAGAACATTTTCGAGGAAGGAGAATTGCAGCAGGAGTCAACTATTTCCAAAATGGAAACAGTTCAAAATGAAGGTGTACGAAGCATAAAAGGACTGGTAGACTTCTACAATCTGGATGCCATCATTTCCGTGGGCTACAGAGTTAATTCTCACAAGGCAACAAAGTTCAGGATCTGGGCTACGCAGATTTTAAAAGAATATATGCAAAAAGGCTTTGCTATGGATGATGAGCGGTTAAAACAGGGCAAGACATTCTTTGGCAAGGATTATTTGGATTATATTGAAGACCTCATCGAGAGGGAAAATACCTTCAACATGGAGCAGTTTTCTGCCAGCATAAATGAGTTCTTAGCTTTCAGACGCTATGACATTTTGCCAGCCAAAGGCAAGGTTTCTCATAAGGAAGCAGTAGCTAAAGCTCATGCCGAATATGATATATTTAACAAAAACCAAAGAATAGTTTCAGATTTCGACCTGTTTTTGCAGCAGGCAGAAAAGTTAGGTGGTGAAATACATGAGTAAGCTGGATGAGTTGATAAAGAAGTATTGTCCTGCGGGAATATCCTATAAAGCATTTGGTGAATCAGCAACGATAGCACGGGGAGCATCACCAAGACCTATCAAAAAGTTTATTACAACAGATTCAAACGGGATTAATTGGATAAAAATTGGAGATGTAAAGCCAGGAGCTAAATATATTACTGAATGTGCTGAAAAAATTACTATTGAAGGTTCAAATAAATCAAGATTTGTAAAAAAAGGTGATTTTATACTTTCTAATTCAATGAGTTTTGGAAGACCATATATTCTTAGCATTGATGGTTGTATTCATGATGGTTGGCTCGCTATAAGCAATTTTGATAAATCATATATTACAGATTTTCTTTATCACTTGTTAAACTCTAATAATTGCCAAAGCGAGTTAAAAAAGCGAGCTTCCTTTGGAGGTGCTGTTCAAAATCTTAATGCGGATATAGTTCGCTCACTTGTATTACCAGTTCCCCCACTCCCTGTACAGGAAGAAATAGTACGGATTTTGGATAGCTTTACATCGCTTACAGCGGAGCTGCAAGCTAGAAAGAAGCAGTATGAGTATTACTGTAAAAAATTATTTTTAAGAAATGAAAATTCTCGATGGGTGAAACTTGTTGATATTGCAGACATAGGAACAGGAAATACTAATACCAATGAAGCTGAAGAAGATGGCATATACCCATTTTATGTAAGGTCACAAGAACCCTTGCGAAAAAATACATACGAATATGATGAAACAGCAATTATTACAGCTGGAGATGGTGTAGGAGTTGGAAAAGTGTACCACTTTGTTGAAGGAAAATATGCCCTTCATCAACGTGCATATCGTATTCATATAAATACAGAAAATGTTATACCAAAGTATTTCTTTTACTACATGAGGAATACTTTTTATGATTATATTCAAAAAACGATGTTTCAAGGTTCTGTTGCTTCAATTCGCAGACCTATGCTAAATCAATTTCCTGTTCCTATTCCTGATATAAAAGAGCAAGAAAAAATAGTTACTATTCTTGACCGATTTGACACTATCTGCAATGACATTACCACTGGCCTCCCAGCTGAAATAGCAGCTCGTCAAAAGCAATACAAATACTACCGTGATAAGCTCCTGACCTTCAAAGAACTTTCATAAGCCCCTGACATAGGAAAAGCATGACACATCAACTGTCATGCTTCAGACCGTAGACAAATATGGCAGCGAGTTATCCACACTCGCTGCCATATTTTTGCCTTATAAAGTAATCTGTATTTTATTTTCTCAAAAAAACTATTTTTCCCATGTACAGGTGGCTTTGGTTGCCTCTTCCTATGTTTCCATATTGCCAATTTCTTTAAATTCATGCACGCAAAAGTAAGCGTCGCCTGCATTTTTACCTTTTCCAGGCCACGCAGCATGGTATACTTTAAACCATGACGTTCCTTAGCATCTGCAAATACCCTCTCAATGGTTTCTCTGCGTTGCTTATAGATTTCCTTGTATTGGAATACATGCCGGTATTCCTCAGCATATTCCATATACTCTGACCATATATGGCGTGTCACAACCTTTGTATGGTTGCGGCTCATTGTACATTTTTCAATATATGGACATTGGCTGCATTCTAATGGATTGCTTTTATACTCACGGTAGCCTTCTCTATTAGTAGTAGAATAATGTAGCAGTTTGTTGGCTGGACATATATAGCAGTCATAGTATTCATCATAGACGTACTCAGCCTTTTTAAAGAAGCCCTTCTTGGTCATGGGACGTTTATATGGGACAACCGGTGTCATGCCTCGCTGTATTATTTCTCGCATTATTCCAGGTGTCTTATATCCAGCATCCACTGCTACGGCTTTTATCTCAGACTTAAACATCTCCAGCTTCTTGAATACCTCATGAAACATCTGGCTGTCATGTATATTGCCAGCACCAAGATGAAATCCAAGCACAAAATTATGCTTGTCACAGGCTGTATTGGCAACATAAGCCAATTGACGCTCATGCTCACCTTTAACAAACATGCCGCTATCCGGATCGGTGGTGCTTACTGTACGCTTTATGGTTTTGTCATTGTTTCCATCACGGTCAAAGGGCTTCTTTCCCTTTTGGCTACGGCCATTATCAATTTCCTGATCCAGTTCAGATTTATACTGTGGTATAGGTTTGGTCACAGTGACCTTCTGAGTCTTATGCTTATTGGCACTAGCTTTTATATGGGTTCCATCAATAAAAACAGCACTGGCATCCACAAAACCGTTGTTTACAGCATCCTGTAGTATATGCTGAAATATTTTCTCAAATATATCTGTATCCTTGAACCGTCTCGTATAGTTCTTGCTGAATGTAGAAAAATGCGGTATAGGCTCTAAAAGCTCATATCCTATGAACCATCGGTATGCTGTATTTACCTCAATTTCCTTTATGGTTTGACGCATACTTCTTATACCGAATAGATATTGAATGAATATAATTTTAAACAGCGAAACTGGATCAATTCCAGGTCTGCCATCTCTGCCGGAGGCATATAATCCCTCAACCTCATCATATATAAAGCTAAAATCTATAGCATCATCAATCAATCTAAGAATATGATCTGCTGGAACAAGGTCATCCAGCGTTATGAACTGCATCTGATGTTGTTTTGAACGATTCTTTTTCTTATACATAAAAACACCCCAATCATAATAATATTTTACCATGAATGGAGTGCCTTATGCTAGTTTGTCAACAATCTGACACCACTTCGGGAAGTGGTGCATTGCGCCCTGCCGGGGGCGTCCTGCGGACAGCAGATGATTTCCGTAGATTTTCAATCTGCTCCAATCATCACAGGGGAAGTTACCCTTCCCCTGCGCTGGCTTACGCCAGCTACCCCTTTGTGGACTTGCCGCCCGGAATTATCTTGCGTTGCAAG
>JALFXV010000011.1 GCA_022786545.1 Selenomonadaceae bacterium | reverse complement strand
GCTGTATACCAAGGATATCTATGCCAAATGCAACCATTTGGACTTCATGAGCGGCATTCCTCCGTTCCTGCGTGGCCCCTATTCCACCATGTATGTTTTCCGTCCCTGGACTGTACGCCAATATGCAGGCTTCTCCACTGCAGAGGAATCCAACGCGTTTTACCGCCGCAACTTGGCCGCTGGTCAAAAGGGCTTGTCCATCGCCTTCGACCTGCCCACCCACCGCGGCTATGATGCCGATAACCCTCGTGTTGTAGGCGATGTAGGTAAAGCCGGTGTATCCGTATGCTCCATGCTGGATATGAATATTCTGTTCAGCGGCATTCCTTTGGATCAAATGTCCGTATCCATGACCATGAACGGCGCCGTACTGCCCATTCTGGCCTTCTTCATCGTTTCCGGCGAGGAGCAGGGCGTTGATAAATCCATCATGGCGGGCACCATTCAAAACGATATTCTGAAGGAATTCATGGTGCGTAATACATATATTTATCCGCCGGCTATGTCCATGCGTATTATCGGCGATATTTTTGAATATACCACCAAATACATGCCTAAGTTCAACAGCATTTCTATCTCCGGCTACCACATGCAGGAGGCCGGGGCTACGGCTGATATTGAGCTGGGCTACACCCTGGCCGACGGCTTGGAATACATCCGCACAGGTATCAAAGCGGGATTGCCTGTGGATGCTTTTGCCAAGCGATTGTCCTTCTTCTGGGCTATTGGCAAGAATTATTTTATGGAGGTGGCAAAGATGCGTGCCGCCCGGGTGCTGTGGGCGAAGATTGTCAAGTCCTTCGGTGCAAAGGACAGCAAGTCCATGGCACTACGAACCCACTGCCAGACCTCCGGCTGGTCCCTGACGGCACAGGACCCTTTCAACAACGTATCAAGGACGCTGATGGAGGCAATGGGGGCAGCCTTGGGGCATACCCAGTCGCTGCATACCAATGCGCTGGATGAGGCCATTGCCCTGCCGACTGATTTCTCGGCACGGATTGCCAGAAATACCCAGCTGTACATTCAGGACGAGACCAGTGTCTGCAAGATTATTGACCCGTGGGGCGGCTCCTACTATGTGGAGGCTCTTACCAACGAGATTATCCGCCGTGCCTGGGCGCATATTCAGGAGGTGGAGGCCCTGGGCGGCATGGCAAAGGCCATTTCCAGCGGCCTGCCAAAGATGCGCATCGAGGAAGCGGCGGCACGACGCCAGGCGCAGATTGACTCCTGCAATGAGTCCATCATCGGCCTGAACAAGTATCGGCTGGAAAAGGAGGATCCATTGGAAATCCTTGCCATCGATAACACCGCTGTGCGGCAGGCGCAGATTGAGCGCCTGGAGAAGCTGCGCCGGGAGCGTAATGCTGATGATGTGCGCCGCTGCCTGGAGGGTGTTACCAAGGCGGCAGAGAGCCGTGAGAACGGCAACCTGCTGGAGGCTGCGGTGGATGCAGCCAGGGCACATGCTTCCCTTGGTGAGATTTCCGATGCCGTGGAGAAGGTGTCCGGCAGGTTCCAGGCGGTTATTCATACCATTTCCGGCGTGTACTCCTCGGAGTTTACTGACAAGACGGAGCTGGACAGAGCCCGTGAGATGGCTGATGAGTTTGAGGAGCTGACAGGCCGCCGTCCGCGTATTTTCGTGGCAAAGATGGGGCAGGACGGACACGACCGGGGACAGAAGGTTATCGCTTCATCCTTTGCGGATATGGGCTGGGATGTGGATGTAGGGCCTCTGTTCCAGACACCGGAGGAAACTGCTCAGGATGCGGTGGATAACGATGTTCACATGGTAGGCTTCAGCTCCCTGGCAGCCGGGCACAACACGCTCCTGCCGCAGCTGGTACAGGAGCTTGCCAAGCTGGGACGGGAGGACATTATGGTGTGCATAGGGGGAGTAATACCTGTGCAGGATTACGATTTCCTCTATGAGAGCGGTGCTGTGGCAATTTTTGCTCCGGGCACGAACATTCCGGAGGCAGGCATCAAGCTGCTCACTTTGCTGATTGAAAGGGCGAAGGAGGAGCTGGCAGAATAAGCTTTAGAAGGGATTAGAAGGAGCTAGAAGGAAGTGTGAGTTATGGCAAAATATACCACATCAAAACCCAGCTGGGTTCCGGAGGAAAAGGATGAGAAGTTTGCCTGTAGTGTCATGAGCGGTATAGAGGGAGTTAAGGACACAACTACGGGCAATATCAATCCTATGCTGGCCAGCGGCAAAATGAAACCGAAGCGGCGGCTTATCATGAGCGAGGATGAATATGTCGATGGTGTTCTGAAAGGCGACCGCATGGTATTATCAAGGGCTATAACTCTCATTGAAAGCAATAGCTCCAAGCATTTTGCCAAGGCACAGCGGGTATTGCAGCGGCTGCTGCCCCACACGGGGAAAGCCCTGCGTATAGGGATTACAGGTGTGCCGGGAGCTGGCAAGAGTACGATTATTGAGGCTTTTGGCAATATGCTGTGCGACAGGGGGCACAGGGTGGCGGTGCTGTCGGTAGACCCGACAAGCTCTGTCACCAGGGGCTCCATCCTGGGGGATAAAACCAGGATGGGAACCCTGTCAAGGCGGCAGGAAGCGTACATCAGGCCCTCACCTGCCGGGGGAACCCTGGGGGGTGTGGCGCGCAAGAGCCGTGAAACTATGCTCATGTGCGAGGCGGCAGGCTACGATGTGATTTTGATTGAAACTGTGGGCGTAGGCCAGTCGGAGACTACAGTGCGTTCTATGGTGGACTTTTTTATGCTGGTGGTGCTGACAGGGGCCGGTGATGATTTGCAGGGCATCAAGAAGGGAATTATGGAGCTGGCAGACGCCATCGTCATCAACAAGGCAGATGGGGACAATCTGCTGAAGGCAAAGGTGGCAAGGGGCGAATATGAGCGGATGATAGAATATATTCGCCCGGCTACCGAGGGCTGGCAGACTCATGCCTATACCTGCTCTGCCTATACCAAGGATGGTATTCCTGAGCTGTGGGAAGTGATCAGGGCGTTCAGGAATATGACGGAAAACAGCGGTGTTTTCCAGAAGCGGCGCAAGAAGCAGCTTTTGGAGTGGATGCACAGCATGATAGATGAACATTTGCATAGTTTGTTTTTTGAGGATCCGGTGATTACCGGCAGGATGCCGGAGGTGAGGGAAGCCGTGTTGCAGGGCGTGATTTCCCCTACCCAGGCAGTCAAGGAGCTGGTCAACATGTTTGATGTGGACAGGGCTGCCAGGCGGCAGGTGGATTTGTTTCACCCGGAAAGCGAAACAAGAACTTGAAACTACATCCCGGCATAGTATTTTGGGAAAATGTGTTGCATATAATATAAATTTATGCTAAAATAATACACAGAAATACAGAGACAGTCTTTGGGGCAGGGTGTGATTCCCTACCGGCGGTATAGCCCGCGAGCCTGAGGCAGTGAATGGGGCGGCAGCTTCGGTTGCCGTGCATGAGCTGGGGAGGGCAGGATTCGGTGAGATTCCGGAGCCGACAGTATAGTCTGGATGAGAAAAGACGTGTTGTGTGCATCTTTTTGTGTGTTTACGATGGCTGTTGAGGATTTTGCTTCGGCAGCCATTTTTTGCGTTTTTAGAGGACTTCACTCTGTACTTCAAATATTTTGTATCAGGCAAAAATCAGAGGTGATAGGATGCAAAAGAATTTGACAGGAAGGCTGGCCGGATGCGAAGAAGCTGCTGCAGCAGGGCAGTTTCAGGATTTCGACGAGCAGATGATGGCGCGTGCCATCAGCCTGGCAAGAAACGGCCTGGGGCGCACATCTCCCAATCCCTTGGTGGGAGCCGTGATTGTCAGGGATGGCAGGATTGTGGCAGAGGGCTGGCACAGAAAAGCCGGTACACCTCATGCGGAAATCCATGCCCTGAACATGGCTGGCGAGCTGGCACGGGGGGCTACGGTGTACGTTTCCCTTGAGCCCTGCGCCCACTATGGCAGGACTGGCCCCTGTGCCAGGGCATTGGTAGAGGCAGGTGTCAGCCGTGTGGTAGTAGCTATGACGGATCCCAATCCCAAGGTGGCTGGCAAGGGCATAGCTATCTTGCAGGAAGCCGGTATTGAGGTGACGACAGGTGTGCTGGAGCAGGAAGCCAGGCAGCTGAACGAGGTGTTCCTGAAATGGATGACCACAGGGCTGCCCTTTGTGGCACTGAAAACCGCCATGACGCTGGATGGCAAGATCGCTACGGCTGCCGGTCAGTCCCAGTGGATTACCAATGAGGCCTCCCGCTATGAAACTCACAGGCTGAGGGATGTCTACGATGGGATTCTGGTGGGCATCAATACGGCACTGGCGGACAATCCTTCCCTGACAACCAGGCTGAAGGAGTACCAGGGCAGGAATCCTGTGCGGATTGTGGTGGACAGCCGGGCAAGGCTGCCCCTGACAGCGAAGCTGGTGACAGATGGAGCGGCTCGTACCATTGTAGCAGTGACAGAACAGGCACCTGCGGAGCGGGTAGAGGCACTGCGGTCAGCAGGGGTGGAAATCATCGTGGCTGGCAGTAGCAATCATGTGGACATGCAGAGCCTGATGGAGCAGCTGGGAGCCATGAAGATATCCTCCGTGCTGGTGGAGGGCGGCGGTAGCGTGAATTTTTCCCTTTTGCAGGCAGGTCTGGTGGACAGGGTGTATGCCTTTATCGCACCGAAGCTGGTAGGAGGCAGGGATGCCCTTACCCCGGTGGAGGGAGAGGGCTTTCAGGAGCTTGACCGTGCCGTAGAACTGGAAAATATTCAGCTGAGGCAGCTGGGCTCTGATGTGCTTTTGACAGGAATTGTGAAAAGAAATACGGAAAAATAAAAAAATTTTCCTGTATCATGCAGGAAAAATCCAGAGGCGTATCGTATATATAACGATGTGAGTCTGAGTTAAAAGGTGAAGGACATGTTTACAGGAATTATTGAAGAAGTGGGCAGGGTAAAGGCAATCGGCAGCGGCGTGCTGCAGGTGTCTGCCAGCAGGGTGCTGGAGGATGTGCAGCTGGGTGACAGCATTGCGGTGAACGGCATCTGCCTGACGGTAACGGAGTTTAACAGCAGCAGCTTCCGGGCTGATGTGATGCCAGAGACCGTCAAGCGCACCTCTTTGGCTGAGCTGAAAATTGGTAGCCCCGTCAATCTGGAACGGGCACTGACACTTTCCAGCCGCCTGGGCGGTCATATTGTCAGCGGCCATATTGATGGCGTAGGCAGGATTGTTTCCATGAAGGATGACAAGAATGCCGTGCTGATGAAGATAGCGGCAGATGCTGATATTCTGCATTACATTGTGGAAAAGGGCTCTGTGGCACTGGATGGCATCAGCCTGACAGTGGCAGAGGTGACGGACAGGGATTTTACGGTGTCCCTGATTCCCCATACCCGTCAGGTGACAAACCTGGGCAGCAAGGGGGAAGGCTCCCTGATTAACATCGAGAACGATGTGGTGGGGAAGTATGTGGAAAAAATGCTGCAGCCAAGGCTGGCTTCCCAAGGGAAAGGGCAGCAGGCGGCTGGCGGCATTACCATGGATTTGCTGCTAAAGAGCGGATTTTGATTGACTAATATCACTGCTTTGCTGATTGGAAATTAGTTTATTTTGATTTGGTTATGACTTTTGATGATTATAAGGAGCGGTTATAATGGCAGATTTTGCAACAGTAGAAGAAGCAATTGAGGAAATTCGTAATGGCAATATGATTGTGGTGGTGGACGATGAGGATCGCGAGAACGAGGGCGATTTGATTGTGGCAGCTGACAAATGCACCCCGGAGCATATTAATTTTATGGCTACTCATGCCAAGGGACTGATTTGCACCCCGGTGGAGGGCTTTATTCTGGACAGGCTGAAGATTGGTCAGATGGTTGTAAACAACACTGATAACCATGAGACTGCCTTTACTGTATCTGTGGATGCTACCAGCACCACTACCGGCATTTCCGCTTTTGAGCGTTGCCAGACGGTGAAGGAGATGATTGACCCGAATTCCAAGCCGGAGGATTTCCGCCGTCCGGGGCATGTTTTTCCGCTGCGCTCCGTGCCGGGTGGCGTACTGCGCCGGGCAGGCCATACCGAGACTACTACTGACCTGGCAAAGCTGGCAGGGTTGACTCCGGCTGGCTTCTGCTGTGAGATTATGGATGATGACGGACACATGATGCGTACGCCGCGGCTGATTGAGTTCTCCAAGAAGCACGGCTTGAAGCTGATTACGGTGCAGTCCTTGATTGAGTACAGGAAGCGTACCGAGTGCTTCGTGGAGAAGATTGCTGAGGCAGAGCTGCCTAGCAAGTACGGCCATTTCCGTATTCATGCCTACGAGAGCAAGCTGGACGGCAAGTGCCATCTGGCTATTATGAAGGGCGAGGTAAAGGGTAAGGAGGATGTGCTGGTGCGCGTTCATTCCGAGTGCCTGACCGGGGATGCCCTTGGCTCCCTGCGCTGCGACTGCGGTGACCAGCTGGCTCTTGCCTTGAAGCGCATCGAGGCTGAGGGAACCGGCGTGGTTCTGTACATGCGACAGGAAGGACGCGGCATCGGCCTGGGCAACAAGATGCGTGCTTATGAGCTGCAGGACCAGGGCAAGGATACTGTGGAGGCCAATGTGCTGCTGGGCTTTGCGCCGGATGAGCGTGATTATGGCATCGGTGCCCAGATTTTGGCGGATTTGGGGCTGACCACTATCAGATTGATGACCAATAACCCTGCTAAGAGGGCAGGCCTTGAGGGATATGGTCTGAAGATTGTGGACAGGGTGCCTTTGGAAACGCCGCTTAATGAGTACAATGAAGGATATATGAAGGTTAAGAGAACCAAGATGGGACATATTTTGCACGAATAAGTAACATTACGTTACGCTGTTCACTTTGGGGGCGGGCGGCATGGCAGTGCCATCGCCTTCATGTGAACAGCGACGTATAAGTATAATGTGCTTTTCTCTTTAATTATTCTATATTAGTTCGTTTTATAGGAGGAATAGTGATATGAAGGAAGTTAAGGTTTTAGAGGGTATGCTGAATGCGCAGGGGCTGCGTTTTGGTATTGTGGTTTCCCGTTTTAATGAGTTTTTCACTTCTAAGCTGCTGGGGGGCGCACTGGATGCCCTGCATCGCCATGGTGCCAGCGAGGATGATATTACGGTTGCGTGGGTGCCGGGGGCATTTGAGCTGCCGCTGGTGTCCAAGAAGATGGCTGAGTCAGGCAAGTATGATGCGATTATTGCCCTTGGTACGGTAATCCGCGGTTCCACTACCCATTATGATTATGTGTGCAACGAAGCTGCCAAGGGCATTGCCCAGGCCAGCATGGCTACCGGTGTGCCTGTAGCTTTCAGCGTTGTGACTACTGAAAATCTTGACCAGGCTATTGAGCGTTCCGGCACCAAGGCTGGCAACAAGGGTGCTGACGGTGCCATGACTGCTATTGAGATGGCAAACCTGCTGCGCCAGATTTGATGAATCGTTTTTTAGCAAAGCTTGCAGGGCAGGTTTGCTGAGTGATAAGGGGGACTTTACTGTGAAGATTGGCGTAATAAGTGATACCCACGGCTGCCAGGAGCATTGGGCGAAGGCTTATGAGAAATTTTTCAAGGACGCGGATTTTATTATCCATGTGGGTGATGTGCTGTACCACGGGCCTCGCAATCCTATGCTGGAGGATTACAATCCGGCAGGGCTGGCTGAAAAAATCAATGCTTGTCCGCAGCCTGTGCTGATTTGCAAGGGCAACTGCGATTCCGAGGTAGACCAGCTGGTGCTGAATATGCCTATTCAGTCCCCTTATGTACATGCCTTTGCAGACGGGCGCCATATTGTGGCTGTGCATGGCCATACTGTGGAGACTGATGCTGAAAAGGATAGGATGGCAGAGGCAATCCGGGCGGATATTTTTATCTGCGGCCATGTGCATGTGAACGTGCTGGAAAAGCGGGGCAATACAGTGTTCCTGAACCCTGGTTCCCCGTCTCTTTCCAAGCGTGAGGACGGCAGGCAGACCTGTGCTGTAATTGAGAATGACTCTATACGGATTTATGATATTAACTCCGGCGAGGTTGTCATGGAGATGGATTTATGAGCGATAAGTTAGTAAAGGCGATTACCAAAGGTGTCAGGGTGTATGCTGCTGTGACTACGGATTTGGTAAATGAGGCTATCAGGCGGCATGACTGCTACCCGGTGGCGGCGGCAGCCCTGGGGCGCACCATGACAGGGGCATTGCTGCTGGCAGCCAATTTGAAGAATAAAGAGGCGTTGACGGTTAATATTCGTGGCAACGGACCTTTGAAGAATATTACGGCAGATGCTGTGCCGGAGGGCTTTGTCCGGGGCTATGTGGCTGACCCTCATGTGGAGCTTCCCTTGAATGATAAGGGGAAGCTGGATGTAGGCGGCGGTGTAGGTCAGGGACTGGTTACTGTTACCCGTTTTACAGGCTTGCGGGAGCCAATGCGGGGCAGCAGCGAGATTGTCACTGGCGAGATTGCCGAGGATTTGACAAATTATCTCTATGTTTCTGAGCAGACTCCTTCCAGCATCGGGCTTGGTGTGCTGGTGGATACCGATTTTTCCGCCAAGGCGGCAGGGGGATTTATGATTCAGCCTATGCCTGATGCAGATGAGGAAATCATCAGCAAGCTGGAAGCCAATTTGCAGAAGCTGCGCCCTGTCACCACCATGATTGATGAGGGCAAGGATGCCAAGGAAATCATACTGGAAATCATGTCAGGCTTCGATATGGAGTTTTTGACCTCCACTGACCTTGCTTTTAAGTGCCAGTGCTCCAAGGAACGGCTGGAGGACGTGCTGCTCAATCTCAACCATGATGACATGGAATCCCTGATTGCAGATGGGCAGGCGGAGGTATGCTGCCACTTCTGCGGCGAGAAATATCACTTTAGCAGGGAAGAATTGCAGCATCTTTTAAAATTAGCCGATGCTGTAAAGTAAAAATACTTTACAACAAGTTTTTTATCTGCTATAATAGCTAACTGTGACAGCGTGAGATATGCTGTCATGCTTTGCAGCGAGTCAGGGGCAAGGGGATATTGCCGCTGGCGACGGTGTCGGTTTTTTTGTGGAAGAAAATTTATGCCGGTGGTTGCAATCAATAGTGAGCGTGTGTTATAATTTTCATATTGTGTGTGAAGACCGTACACACTCATAGATACTATAAGGAGGTGTGTTACATGGCAAGTGTATGTGAAGTATGCGGTAAGGGTGAGTTGAGCGGCAACAATGTCAGCCATTCCCACTTGAAGACCAAGCGTACCTGGAAGCCAAACATTCAGCGTGTTCGTGCCGTTGTTGAGGGCGAGGTTAAGCGTGTTAATGTTTGCACCCGTTGCCTGCGTTCTGGCAAGGTCGAGAGAGCTATCTAATTTGCGCAAAAGTATCATCGAATGATATATCATAAGAAAAGCCGGTTATTTCATAACCGGTTTTTCTTATGCCACAACTTAGTATTTTATGTACATTGTTGCTTGGTATACGGAACTTTCACATCACATATCTGTGTATGCACGCTAAACACCCAAGCGAGAAAAGCTTATTGCCGTTATTTTGGCCTTCAGCGGGGGCAGGAAGTGAATAGTTCAGGCTGGAAAGGGAGGAGGCGGGGCTGTCCCCAAAGAAAACCCTTGTTATGCCTCGGTGCTTAGCGATTTGCAAGCCGCAGGCGCAGCAAGAGCTTAGCATCCGTTAGGCATAACGTGGAGCGAGAGCGTGTTTTCGTGGGGACAGCCCCGTCGCATCCCTCAAAACGCCTGAACAAACCACATTCATCCCCCGCCCAACCGCCAAATAATGGCAATTTTTTGAGCTGACAAGGAAAAATACTTGACAACCCCTCCCCAGCTGGTTATAATAGCTATGGTCGGGTAAGGGTGTGCCTTGAAAGCAGGTGGTATTGTGCTGGAACAGCGTTTATATCTGGCTCAGCTATATGATGTCTATGGGCCGCTGTTGACAGAAAAGCAGCAGCGTTGCCTGGAAATGCACCTGTTTGAGGATTTTTCCATGTCGGAGATAGGGGAAAGCCTGTGTGTATCCCGGCAGGCAGTATACGATATACTGCACCGCTCCGAGCAGACCATGGCAGAGTATGAAGCGAAGCTGGGGCTGGCTCAGAGGATTGAGAAGCAGCGTCATGAACTGACAGAAATTTATGATGAGCTGAAGGGACTTGATGTTGGCGGGGCAGGTTCGCAGGTGGCTGCAGTATTGCAGAGGCTTGCACCATATACCAGCCTTGACACGGCTCAGGAGGAATAGTTTTGATTTTTGAAGGTTTGGCAGACAGACTGCAGGAAACGTTTAAAAAGTTGCGCGGACATGGCAAGCTGACAGAGGACGATGTAAAGTCTGCCATGAAGGAAGTGCGGATGGCTCTTTTGGAGGCAGACGTAAACTTCAAGGTAGTAAAGGACTTTGTCAAGCGTGTAACGGAGCGCGCCATCGGTCAGGATGTTATGGAAGCATTGACGCCTGCCCAGGTGGTAATCAAGATTGTTAATGAGGAACTGACCGAGCTGATGGGCGGTTCCCAGAGCAAGATAAATATGTCATCACAGCCGCCAACCATCATCATGATGGCAGGCTTGCAGGGTGCAGGTAAGACTACCTCCGCCGGCAAGCTTGGTCTGGCACTGAAAAAGCAGGGCAAGCGTCCTGTGCTGGTAGCGGCTGATATATACAGGCCGGCGGCTGTTACCCAGCTGCAGGTCATTGGCAAGCAGCTGAACATTCCTGTGTTCTCTATGGAGCCAGGGACCGATGCTGTGACTATTGCCAAGTCATCCTTGAATTATGCCTTTACCCATGCCAATGATGTGGTGATCATTGATACCGCAGGCCGCCTGCACATCAATGAGGAATTGATGCAGGAGCTGAAGGACATCAAGCGTGAGGTAAAGCCGCACGAAATTCTGCTGGTTGTAGATGCTATGACTGGTCAGGATGCCGTGAACGTGGCGGAAAGCTTCAACAAAGATTTGGAGCTGACTGGTTTGGTTCTGACTAAGATGGATGGTGACTCCCGCGGTGGTGCGGCATTGTCTGTCAAGGCAGTGACCGGCTGCCCGATTAAGTTCGTGGGCATGGGCGAAAAGCTGGAGCCTTTGCAGCCGTTCCATCCGGATCGCATGGCTTCCCGTATCCTGGGCATGGGCGATGTGCTCTCTTTGATTGAGAAGGCGCAGGATGCCTTTGATGCCAAGGAAGCGGAGTCGCTGGCCAAGAAGCTGCGCAAGGATGAATTTACCCTGGACGATTTCCTGAACCAGATGAAGCAGGTAAGGAAGCTGGGTTCCTTTGAGCAGATTCTCGGCATGATTCCGGGACTGGGTAGCCAGGTAAAGGATGCCCTGAAGGACAAGGAAATTGACCTGAATGGCAAGGAAATGCGCCGTATAGAGGCGATTATCCTGTCCATGACTCCCAAGGAGAGGGCAAATACAAAGCTCATCAATGGCAGCCGCAGAAAGCGCATAGCTATGGGCAGCGGTACCCGTGTGCAGGACGTCAACAAGCTTTTAAAGCAGTTTGAGGAAATGCAGAAGATGATGAAGCGCATGAAAAAAATGCAGGGCGGCAAGAAGGGCGGCTTTGGCGGCCTCAAGCTTCCGTTCATGCATTGATTATATAAGCAAGTATATCTTCTATAAAAATAGAGTTCAGATATACCACGTCTAAGGAGGTGAATTTTCACATGGCAGTAAAGATTCGTTTGAACCGTATGGGTGCTAAGAAGAACCCTTTCTATCGTATTGTTGTAGCTGATTCCCGTGCACCACGCGATGGCCGTTTCATTGAGATTGTTGGCAACTATGACTCCACCAAGGAGCCTGCAGTAGTAAACATCGACGAGGAGAAGGCCCTGGAGTGGATGTCCAAGGGTGCACAGCCTACTGACACTGTTCGTTCTTTGTTCTCTAAGCAGGGCATCATGGCTAAGTTTGATGCGGCTAAGCATGCTAAAGACTAAGAAAGAGGCATAGCATGAAAGAGATCGTTGAGATTATTGCGAGGTCCCTTGTTGACCATCCTGACCAGATTGTCGTGAATGAAAAGGAAGAGGACGGCATAGTCCTGTTCGAGCTTCATGTAGCTGATGAGGATATGGGCAAGGTAATTGGCAAATCCGGGCGTATCGCCAAGGCGCTGCGTACTGTTGTCAAGGCTGCTGCTACTCGCGAGAATAAAAAAGTGAATGTAGAAATAGTTAGCTGATTACCTCAGCCGAAACTGCGGCAGATTTTTCTGCCGCAATTTCTATATATGGCACAAAATATGGCATAATATGACACGAAGTATGGCATATGCTATGAGATAAAACGTGAAATAAAATATGCCGGTGAAATACTGCGGAATTTGATTATGAGAGGATTGGAGGCTTTATAATGGACAAGGTTTTAGTAAAATTCCCTTTAACGATAAAGGCAAAGCTGACAGAAAAGCTGAAGAATTCAATGCTGGAGGAAATGAATAACGGCATCCAGCAGGCACAGCTGGAGATTTCCCAGATTAATATTCAGGCAGAGCGCGCCCTGAAGCAGACTGACGAGGCAGGCAACCTGCCAAATGAAGAAGCGCAGGCTATGATTCATCGTCATTTCGGCATGGAGCGCCAGAAGCGTGAGGAGTATATCGCTCAGACTACTGCCCGTCGTGACGAGCTGGAGAAGCTGGCACTGGGGGCAGAGATTGTGCAGGGACAGAGCGAGCGTTTTGTTGAGCTGAAGGTTGGGGATAACATCCGCGACCAGTTCAATGTGGAAGTAGTGGTGGAAGATGATAAGATCATCGCAATCCGCAGCTAAGAAAAATAGGGCAGCCGACAAGGGTGACAGGATTGTCATCGGCAAGGCAGGCGCACCCCACGGTGTCCGGGGCGAAATGCGGGTAATTCCCCTGACTGATTTCCCGGAGAGGTTTCAGGAGCTGGAGCATGTCTATGTTGGGGATGAGCTGATGGATGTGGAGGACTGCTGGTATCACAAGCAGTTTGTCATCATGAAGCTGAAGCAGTGCCCTCATCGGGAGGCGGCAGCCCTGCTGACCGGCAAGCTGCTGTATGTGGATAAGTCTGAGGCTATGCCTTTGAAAGAAGGGGAATACTATACCTTTGACATTATCGGGCTGGAGGTTTTTGACCTGGAGGGAGAGTCCCTGGGCTTTGTTACCGAGGTCTTAAAGACCGGCAGCAACGATGTGTATGTGGTGTCCCGGAAGGGACAGGCAAAGCAGCTTCTAGTGCCTGCATTGAAAGCCGTTGTGAAGGAAATCAACGTGCCTGAGGGCAGGATGGTTGTAGATTTGCCGGAGGAAGCCTGATGAGGATAGATATTCTTTCCTTGTTTCCTGCCATGTTTGCGGGCCCCTTCGGGGAGAGCATTACCAAACGTGCCGTGGCAAAGGGTATTCTGGATGTTCACATCATGAATTTCAGGGACTTTGCGGAAGGGCGGCACAAGCAGGTGGATGATTCTCCCTTCGGGGGCGGCAGCGGCATGGTGCTGAAGCCGGAGCCCCTTTTCCGGGCTGTCCGCTTTTTGAAGGATACTACCAATTATACCAAGCGCAGGGTGCTTTTGATGAGCCCTGAGGGGGCGGTATTCAATCAGGCAAAGGCACGGGAGCTGGCACAGTACGAGCAGCTTATCTTTATCTGTGGCCATTATGAGGGCTTTGATGCCCGTATCAGCGAGAATCTTGCCGATGAGATTATCTCTATTGGCGATTTCGTGCTGACCGGCGGCGAGCTGCCTGCCATGATGATTACGGATGCCGTGTCCCGGATGCTGCCGGGAGTGCTGGGCTCTGAGGAGTCTGCTCCTACCGATTCCTTTTATAACGGTCTTTTGGAGCATCCCCAGTACACGCGGCCACGGGAATTTGAGGGGATGCAGGTGCCGGAGGTGCTGTTTTCCGGCGACCATGCCAAAATAGCCAGATGGCGCAGGGAAAAGTCCCTGGAGGCAACCTGGAAGCACCGCCCGGACCTTCTCAGAACAGCAGAGCTGGACAAGAAGGATTTGCAGTACCTGGCAGCTTTGCAGGAAAATAAAGGTGAAAATTAGGCAGATATGTCTTTGTGATGTATCTGTCTTTTTTATTGAAAAAAATTATCAGTAAGTCTTGACAATGATAGTGATAAATATTATCATATTAAATGTGCTTTTGAGAATTGTTATTATTATATTATGCAATAATTTATCATTATCATTGGAGGGATAAATATGACATTGAAGGACGGCAAGACCGGCATGGTGCTGCGGGTTGACAGTATTGCAGAATCAGGCCTCAAGGAACGCTTGATGACCATGGGGCTTCTGCCAGGCACAAAGATAAATGTGCTGCGTTCCGCGCCTTTGGGGGATCCGATGGCCATAGGGCTGCGTTCTTATCATCTGGCAATCCGCCGCAAGGATGCCGCCAATATCCAGGTGAGCCAGGTCTGATTTGTCTGGCTGATTTGAATGGAGTGGCGTGTCGTTTCATCAGAAAGGAGTTTTTAGATTATGAGTGCAAGCTTATCGGTAGCACTTACCGGCAATCCTAATACCGGCAAGTCGACGATTTTTAATGAGCTGACAGGAGCCAGGCAGAAAATCGGCAACTGGCCTGGCGTTACTGTGGATAAAAAGGTAGGTTATGTCCGCCACAATGACAAGGATATCATGATTGTGGATTTGCCGGGAACCTACAGCATCAATGCCCGTTCCCCGGAGGAAAAAATCGTTATTGATTACCTGCTGACCACCCATACGGATCTGGTGGTGGATGTGGTGGATTCCTCCAATATAGAGCGCAATCTCTACCTGACCTTGCAGCTTCTGGAGCAGGGGATTCCCCTGATTATTGACCTGAACATGCAGGATGAGGCGGAAAAGCGGGGCATCAAGATTGATGTGAAGAAGCTGGAAGCATATCTTGGCTACCCGGTGCTGCTGACCATTGCCCGTGATGGCAAAAGCCT
>JALFXV010000008.1 GCA_022786545.1 Selenomonadaceae bacterium | reverse complement strand
TCTATGGGTAGCTGTCCCGCTCAGCCCATTTTTTAGTCTGAACAGAGTCCACGAACTACCAAATTATTTCAATCAGTATATGCTCGTAGTTACAAATAAGCACTACGACAAACTGAAATCTCTTTTTACAAACTGAAATTTACAAATTTGTGAAGTAATCCCGTGAAACTGTATCTGCAACAACTTCCAAAGGCTTCTTCATCCCCCTGCTTTCCTGCCGCAGATAATCCGCCAGCACCTTGACCACCGGGAACTCTGTAGCAAAATGCCCGGCATCAATCACATTTATCCCCTGCTGCACAGCCTTCTGGGCATCATGGTACTTCACATCACCAGTCAGGTACACATCCGCCCCCTTGAAGGCCGCCTTGCCGATAAAATCCGCCCCGGCGCCGCTGCAGAGAGCCACCTTCTGCACCTCTCTGCCATTACCCTGCACCACCCGTACACATTCCGCCCCCAAGGCATTTTTCACCTGCCGGGCAAAATCAGCCAAAGGCATTTTCTCCGGCAGATAGCCCATGCGCCCGATGCAGGCGCCTGAAGCTTCATCCGTAACCGCGAAGCCCTCAATCCGCTCAAGTCCCACAGCCGCCGCCAGCACATCATTGACGCCTCCCTGGGCAATATCCAGATTGGTATGGGCAGCATAAACAGCGATATTATGGCTCAGCAGCAGCTGCAGCAGCTTCCCATCGTACAAATCAGTCCGCACATGGCGTATCCCATTGAAAATCATGGGATGATGCGCCACAATCATATCCGCCCCTGCGGCTATTGCCTCCTCAGCCGATGGCAGGCTCACATCAAGGCACACATACACCTTCACCACTTCCTGCAAAGGCGAGCCCACCAGAAGCCCCGGATTGTCCCAGTCCTCTGCCAGCCTTTTCGGCGCCAGCCTCTCTATCAAATCAATCACTGCCTGACACTTCATCTCATCAACGCCTCCAATTCGCTTCTTCTCCAGGTACTCAAAATCATATAGCCCGTCACTTCATCCTATCAATGCCTTCAGCTCACCCATCTCACGTTCCAGTGCCTCAATTCTCGCCCCATCCGGATTACTGCCCCTTTTCAGCCCTGCCAGCACCTTGCCCATTGACGCCAGATTATTTTCCACATGCTCCCGAAACAATGCAGGGCGTTTTTTCAGCAGCACCGGCCCCAGCAAAAGCTCCTGCCATGAGGGCATATCAGCCTTCCCAGGCACCGCCCGGATGATCTGGTACACCCTGCCATCAACCTTGGCCAGGGCCTCATCCTCAATCCGCCACCCCTGCCCGTAAAGCCAGCCCCTGAGCAGGGCATAGGCATTCTGAGGCTGCAGGACTGCACATTCAAGCCCGGCAAAAACCTCCGGCTGTGCCGCCAGAATATCTGCAATCAGCTTGCCCCCCATGCCGGCAATACAGACTGTATCCGCCTCCCCGGCCACCAAAGCCGCCAGGCCGTCCCCCTGCCGCACCTCTATCTCCTGCTCCATGCCGTTTTCCCGCAGGGTTCTGCGGGCCGCCTGGCAGGGCCCGCCGTTCTTGTCCGCCGCTATCACCCGTCGGCTGCCGTCACGCCTTTTCAGCTCCATCGCCAGATAGCCGTGGTCAGTGCCGATATCCGCCACTGCCGCCCCCCTGTCCACAAAAGCCGCCACCGCTTCCAACCTATCATCCAGAAACATAAAACCTCCTACATCACTCAGCACATAAAGAAAAAGAGTGCAAGCTTGCCTGCACCCGTCAAAACAATTTTTATGCTAGAAAACCGCACTGCAATAAAACGAACATTTAACCCATTTTCGAACATTCATATACAGCACGAACCAGGCAGCATGGGCTGTACTGCAACAGGCATGTATATGAGCCTCGCTTCTTAGCGAATGCGAGTGCAAACGAAGCATGAGCTTAGCAGCGTGAGGCTCATATCCATAGCGCGAGCGTGCCTGATGCAGTATTGCCCATGCCGCAAGCAAACACCGTACTATTATTGCTCATGCCGCAGGCAAACGCCGTACCAGTATTGCCCATGCCGCAGGCAAACACCGTACTATTATTGCCGTGCCGCAGGCAATCAATCCAGGAAATCCTTCAGCTTCTTGCTCCTGCTAGGATGCCTCAGCTTCCTGAGAGCCTTCGCCTCAATCTGGCGGATGCGCTCCCTGGTAACGCCAAAGCTCTGGCCCACTTCCTCCAGGGTTCTCGCCCTGCCATCCTTGATGCCGAAGCGCAGCTCCAGCACCATCTTCTCCCGCTCCGTCAGGGTGGACAGCACATCCGTCAGCTGCTCCTTCAGCAGCATGTAGGAAGCCGCCTCAGCCGGAGCCGGGGCATCATGGTCCTCGATGAAGTCACCCAGATGGGAGTCCTCCTCCTCGCCGATAGGGGTTTCCAGGGAAACGGGCTCCTGGGCAATCTTCATGATTTCCCTGACCCTTTCCACCGTAATCTCCATATCCTTGGCAATTTCCTCCGGGGTTGGTTCCCTGCCCAGCTGCTGCAAAAGCTGCCTGGACACCCGGATAAGCTTATTGATTGTCTCAACCATATGGACAGGAATACGGATCGTCCTGGCCTGGTCCGCAATAGCCCTGGTAATGGCCTGCCTGATCCACCATGTAGCGTAGGTACTGAACTTATAGCCCTTGGTGTAGTCAAACTTCTCCACGGCCTTGATCAGGCCCAGGTTGCCCTCCTGAATCAAATCCAGGAACAGCATGCCCCTGCCCACATAGCGCTTGGCAATACTCACCACCAGGCGGAGATTTGCCTCCGCCAGGCGCTTCTGCGCCTCGGAGCCGTCATTAATATCGGAATTCAGCTGCTTCATTTCCTCCGCATCAATGGTCTTCAGCGGAATCTCCAGCTCCTCCAGGTCGGCATTATACTGGCGATAGCTCTTGCTGTCATTTTCCTCCGGGTCATCCTTGATGCCGTGCAGCTCCCGCAGGGCCCTGACCATCTCGTTGTCATCCCCCAGCATGGTGACTGCCACAACGCTGTTGCTCACCCCCAGCTTCCTGGCCAGCTTGCCCACGGTCAGCACCTTGCCAGGATTGCGCAGGTACGCCTTTATGTACTTGTCAGCCCGGATGCGGCGCTCCGCCCTGACTCCGGCCTCCATAGCCGTGGCCAGATGGATTTCTTCCTCGGCAGTCAGCAGGGGCACCCGCCCGATTTCCTTCAGGTACATGCGCACCGGGTCATCAATATTAATGCCCTCCGGCACGCTGAGGTCCACATCCGTATCTACGTCCTGCAGCTCCTCGTCCTTCTCCAGGTCATCCGGCGAAAGGTCTGCATCATCCGCAATCTCCACGCCCTTCTTGCCAAAATTCTCAAACAAAGACTCAATCTCATCCGGGGAAATATCCTGCTTCTGCAGTGCCTCCACTACCTCGCCATAGGTCAAGGTACCGCCGTTGCGCTTGCCCTTTTCCAGCAAATCCGCAATAATCATGCCACTGCTGGGCTTCGCTTCATGAAGGCCGCTACTGGCAGCCCCCTTCGCGGCTGCTGGCTTTCTGGCAGTCCTTCTGGCGGCAGCACCTGTCTTAGAGCTCATCTTCTTTTTCTCCTTAACATCAGCCATCGAGTTTCCTCCCTTTCTCCAGCATCAGTAAATCTAAGCTAGCTATCACGTTGTAATTCATCCATTTCATTTTTAATCTTCTGGAGCAGGGCCATCTCCTCAATGTAGCCCTTCCGCCCCTCGCGGCTGAGCTTGTCCGCCCTCAGGCGGTGAAACTCAAACCGGCTGTGCAGATAGTGCTTCCGCAAAAGCCTGGCACACTCCTCGTACAGCTCCATAAAATCCTGCTGGGACTGCTCCTCCACCAGGGCACGGGATAGTTCCTCCACAGCCTGCTCCCCCAGGCTGGCAAACTGCATCACATCCGTGAACGCCTCACCCCGTTCAAGCAATTCCCGCATCCGGCACAGGACAGCCCCCTGCACCTCATCCGGCACGGCCTCCAGGGGCACCATGCCGGCAAAATGCTCCAGCACCACCGGCTCCTGCCAGACCGCCCGCAGCACCACCCGGCCTGCACGCCTGACGGCATCATCCGCCCGCCGGCTGACCGGCCTTGCCGCCCGTTCCTGTTCCTGGGGCTGAGACTGATAGCTGCCATATCTGCCACGGTTCTGGCGGTTCAACTCATTCATCAGCTCATTCTCAGCCACCCCCAGAATCTGGGCAGCCCTTGCCACATAGGCATTCCTCTGTGCCATATTCCTCAGCCCGGACAGCACCGGCAAAATCCTTGCCATAGCCTGCAGCCTGCTTTCCAGGCTATTCAAATCCATATCCCTGACAATGTACTGCAGCTGGAACTCCACCATAGGCAAAGCCCCCTGGATGACCTTCCGGAACGCCTCCGCCCCGTGCTTTCTGATAAATTCATCCGGGTCCTTGCCATCCGGCATCTGCACCACCTTGACCACGGCATTCTCCATCTCCCTGGCCACCTCAATGGCACGGAAAATGGCATTCTGCCCTGCCTCGTCACTGTCATAGCAAAAATAAATCTCAGGCGCATACCGCAGCAGCTTCTTGCACTGCTCCCGGGTAAAGGCTGTCCCCAGGGATGCCACCACGTTCCTGATACCGGCGGCATACACGGAAATCACGTCCATGTACCCCTCCACCACCAGGGCAAAGCCCGCCTTCTCAATATGGCGGTACGCCTTGTCCAGGCCGAAGAGCAGCTGCCGCTTGTTAAAAAGGACAGTCTCCCTTGAGTTCAGGTACTTGGCCTGCTCCTGCTGGGAGCTCTCAATAATCCTGCCCCCGAAGCCCACAATCCTGCCCCGGTCATCCCGGATAGGTATCATCACCCGGTTCCTGAACCTGTCAAACAGGCCTCCCCCCTGCCTCTGCCGCGCCAAATCGCACTCCACCAGGAGCTCCGGGCTGATGCCCCTCTGCACAAAGGCAGAAGAAAGCTTGTCCCAGGCATCCGGGGCAAACCCCAGGGAAAATTCCTTGATTGTCTCCTCGTCAATTCCCCGCTGGTGAAAATACGCCAGCCCTTTCTTACCGTACACGGTCATAGTAAGGCAATTGTGAAAGAATGTCCCTGCCAGCTTGTTTACCTGCCGCAGCTCCTCGATATGCTTCTCCCGGGCCAGCTGCTCAGGCGTCTGCTCCCTGCGGGGCAGCGGTATGTTCAAATCCTCCGCCACCCTGGCCACGGCATCATAATAGGGGATATTCTCATACATGGAGATAAACTTGAAAACATTTCCCCCGGCATGACAGCCAAAGCAGTAAAAGAAACCATCATCAGGCTTGACGGAAAAGGAGGGCGTCTTCTCGTTGTGAAAAGGACAGCAGCCCCAGTACCTGTCACCCTTTTTTTTCAGGGACACATAGCCTGAGATAATCCTCACAATATCAGCAGAAGCTCGCACCTTGTCCACGAACTCCCTGGATATCATTCCACGCTCAGACATCGAACCGCCTCCGCCACCTTTCCGACTTGCACGCCTGCAAATTTTACAAATATGTTACTGCACTGACATATATTCTATATAAATGGCCAAATTCCTCTTTTTTTGCAAAAAAACTTGCCGAAAAATTTGCCATTTTTTCATTCTAATGGAAAAATCACCATAAGTCAACCAAAATCTAACAAACATACTACCAATTCTACTGCAAAATGCACACCGGAATGACAGCAGCTGCCAAAATAATTCCGGACAGGAAAAAGGACTGCCGCCATGCAGCAGTCCCACGATATAGCTTAGATAACCCGTAATTGAATTACTTCACAACCTGAGCCAAGGTAGCAGCTACGCTCTTGCTCATGATATCAAGAGCAGTATCAACAGCCTTCAGATACAACAGGCCTGCATCAGAAACACCGCGGCCATTTGCTACAGCGTTCAGGTCGATGTATTCATGAGTAGGCAGCTTGCTGCGCTCCTCGGCGATTTTCTCCTTGAGAATCTTTTCGATTGCTTCCTGAGTCATTGTTCAATCTCCCCTCTACAACAAAAGTTTAGATAATTATATCATAGATTGCAATTATTGTGGAGTAAAATTTTTAAGCCAGCACAATTTTACTGAAATCAGCAATTTTGCATACAAGTGCATCAATCAGCTTCAAGAGGCCAAGGCGGTTATTCTTAACCTTCTCGTCCTTGTCCATGACCATGACGCCATCAAAGAAAGCATCAATCGGCGAAGCTAAAGCGGACAGGCTGGCGATGGCGGCTGCGTAGTCCTGGGCTGCCAGCTGGCTTGCGGCCTTCTCTGCCGCAGCCTGGTAAGCACTATACAGCTCCTTCTCCACCTGCTCGGCAAATACGGCTTCATCCACTGCAGCAGCCGCTTCTGCCTTGCGGGCAATATTGCCGGTACGGACAAAGGCCTGGATGGTCTTCTCCATGTCCTGCTGCACTGCCTCGTTGACAGCGGCGGCACGGAGGGAAACACCATAGATATCGTCAATATCCACAAATACCGCATCCACCACGTCATAGCGGATGCCTGCATCTGCCAGCACGTTCTTCAGGCGCAGCTTCATGAAGTCAGCCACATCGGACTGCATCTTCGCCTGTGCCTCGCCAGCTTCCAGCTTCAGAAGCTCCATGGACTTTGCCACAAGCCCGCTGAGGGAAATGTGGTACTGAGCCTCGTTCAGCATGTTCACGATGCCAAGAGCCTGACGGCGCAGGGCAAACGGGTCCTGAGATCCGGTAGGAATCAGGCCGCGGCTGAAGGTAGCCACCAGATTGTCAATCTTGTCAGCCATGGAAACGATGCGGCCAGCCACAGAAGCCGGCTGGGCATCTCCGGCAAAACGCGGCATATAATGCTCGTCAATTGCCTGTGCCACAGCAGCATTTTCACCATCCAAAAGGGCATACTCACGGCCCATGATGCCCTGCAGCTCGGTGAACTCCGTTACCATGCCTGTTACCAGGTCAGCCTTTGCCAGCTTGGCAGCACGGACAGCATCCGCCTTCTCCTGCTCAGATACCTGCAGCTCATCAGCAATGTAGGCAGCCAGTGCCTCAAGGCGCTGTGCCTTGTCGTAGATGGAACCAAGGCCTTCCTGGAACACAACTGTCTTCAGCTTGTCCGCATGCTCCTCCAGGGATTTCTTCCTGTCCTCATCAAAGAAGAACTGGGCATCCTCCAGGCGGGCCCGGAGCACGCGCTCATTGCCGTGCTGCACAGTCTCCAGGAAATCACTGCCGCCATTACGGATAGTGATAAAGAGGGGCAGCAGCTGGCCGTCCTTCAGCACAGGGAAGTAACGCTGATGGTCACGCATCGGGGTAATAACCGCCTCGGCAGGCAGCTTCAGATACTTCTCATCGAACTTGCCGCAGAGGGCGGTAGGGTACTCTACCAGATAGAGAACCTCCTCCAGCAGATCCTCGTTGATTTCAGCCTTGCCGCCATTTGCCTCGGCAACCTCAGCAATCTGCTTCCTGATCATGTCGCAGCGCTTATTCTGGTCAACAATGACAAACTGCGCCTCACAGGCTGCCTCATAAGCATCAGCGGAGGCAATCTCAAAATCACCCTCGGACAGGAAGCGATGGCCCCGGGAAACCCTGCCGGACTTCACAGCAGCTACCTCGAAGTCAATCACATCCTCACCGTACAGTCCCACCAGCCAGCGCAGCGGACGGATAAATTTATAATCGAGGTTTGCCCAATGCATGTTGTTTGGGAAGCTCAGGCCGTTGACCAGCCCCGTCAAGGTGTCCCCCAGCAGGTCACTGGTCTTGCCGCCCACCTCATGCACCATGGCATATACATAGCCGTCCTTGGTCACCAGGTCCTCTGCCTTGACACCCTGCCCCCGGGCAAAGCCCTGGGCAGCCTTGGTAGGATTGCCATCGGCATCAAAAGCGATATTTACAGCCGGGCCGCGATTTTCCTTGGACAAATCAGCCTGCTGCTCCGCCAGCCCCTCCACAATCAGGGCAGTACGGCGCGGCGTGCCAATAGTCCTTATATTCTCATACTCAAGGCGCAATCCCTCGAAGGTCTTGGCCGCATTCTCCTTCAGCTGGGACAGGATACCCGGCATTACATGAGCCGGAACCTCCTCAGTACCGATTTCCAATAATAAAGTCTTGCTCATGCTTATTTACTCCCCTTTCCCATCATCGGATAACCAAGCTCCTCACGCTGCTTCAGATAGCACTGGGCGCAGAGGCGTGCCAGCTTCCGCACCCTGCCGATAAAGGCGGCACGCTCGGAAACGCTGATGGCACCGCGGGCATCCAGCAGGTTGAAGGCATGGGAGCACTTCAATACATAATCATAGGCAGGATGTACATAGCCCTTGTCAATAACCCGGACAGCCTCCGCCTCATATTTGTCAAACAAATCAAAGAGCAGATCAGCATCGGACAAATCAAAGGCATAAGTTGACTGCTCAAACTCATTCTGATGGAAAACATCACCGTAAGTGTAGTCCCCTGTCCACTGAATGTCGTATACATTCTCTACGCCCTGAATGTACATGGCAAGGCGCTCCAGGCCGTAGGTAATCTCCACAGCCGTAGGCTTGATATCCTGACTGCCTACCTGCTGGAAATAGGTGAACTGGGTGATTTCCATGCCGTCCAGCCATACCTCCCAGCCCAGGCCCCAGGCGCCCAGAGTAGGGGACTCCCAGTTATCCTCAACAAAGCGGATATCGTGCTCCTTTGGATTGATGCCCAGACGCTCCAGAGAGGCCAGATACAATTCCTGAATGTTGTCAGGGGACGGCTTCATAATAACCTGGAACTGATGATGCTGATACAGGCGGTTCGGATTGTCACCATAGCGGCCGTCAGCCGGGCGGCGGGACGGCTCCACATATGCCACATTCCAAGGCTCAGGCCCCAATACACGCAAAAAAGTAAACGGATTCATGGTACCGGCTCCCTTTTCCACATCATAAGGCTCGCCGAGAATGCAGCCCTGCTCTGACCAGAACTGCTGCAATGCCAGGATGATTTCCTGAAATTTCATAAATATAAACCTCCTCAGATGATGATGTTACAGTGCAAAAAAATACGCCCCTGTAACATTTTGCTAAATGTTACAGGGACGAGCAATCACATGACCAAACTCGCGGTTCCACCCTGCTTGAACAGAAGAATCCCCTTCTATTCCGCCTCAATTGGATATACAATTTCGCTCCAAAGTGCCCTTCGCTTCCTGTGCAGGCTCTCACCCTCCCTGCTCGCTGCATGGCACAGACAGCCATCTACCTTGCCATCTGCCCGGAAGCTACTCCTCTTTATCATTGCTAGGTGCAAGTCTATCAAAAAAAAAGGCATTTGTCAACCTAATATGCACTTTATTCGCCCGTATATGATTCTATCCGCCGTATATACTGCATACCCTGCCAATTATATCCACTCTACCCTCCGCAGGTTGCAGCCACCCCTGCTCCCGTCTATAATAACAGCGTAGCTAACAACATAAACAGGTACCATAAATAATGACAGCAGAGGAGAAATATTTATGCAATACACTAACGGATTGCTCATCAAAAAGCTGCGGGAAAACCGCAGGCTCACCCAGGCGGAACTGGCCGGCCTGATACATGTCAGCCCCAAGACTGTCTCCAAATGGGAAACTGGAGTTTCCCAAAGTTAAAGATACCACATCAATCCCACGCGGACTTTTGCTCAACCGATACAGCCGGAGGGCTGGATAACAAGAAAAGGCGGTATGCGCCCCGTGGAGGGGTAGCGTACCGCCTTTTCTTGTGGGGGTTT
>JALFXV010000099.1 GCA_022786545.1 Selenomonadaceae bacterium | reverse complement strand
TTAGTTTTCAAGGAACACTGCCTCTCTATCATCAACGGCTTGTAAAAGCTTTGTAAGTCTTTTGTAAGACCGCTGTGTGAGTCAGCTTTTATATAATATCTCAATCCGTTCAGTTTGTCAAGAACTTTTTTGAAATATTTTCTATTGCCTCTGTCACTCCCTTGTCCTGCCCACCGCTCTCCGCGTGGCTCTCAAGGACATGTCAGCGACAACGATGTATATACTACTACATCATCGCCGCTTTGTCAACACTTTTGTCAAATTTTTTCTGAAAAAATTTTAAGCCGCAGCCTGCAGGCCAGCAAATCCCCCTTGCTGGCCACATCCATACCTGCCACCTGCACCAGCCTGCTGCCATTTTGCAGGGACCGCAGGAACCGCACCAGCGCAAAATAATCCCCGGACAGATTTGCCTTTATGGGCAGCACCGCCAGCCCCTTTTCCGCCTCCGCTTCCTCCGGCACCAGTTCCTGCAGCACCATGCCGTTCCTGTCGGCAGCTGCCTTCAAATCATGCCAGAAAGCCGCCGCCTGCATTTCATCCGGCAGCAGCTTTGCCACATGCCCGGCTTCCCTTTCCACCTCCAGCTGATATCGCTCCACATCCGGATGCTCTCTTTGCAGATTTTCCAGGGCTGCATATTCTGCCCGCAGCTGCTGCAGGTTATTTTCCTGCTCAGCCAGCTTCCCAGCTGCCCCCAGGCCCTGCCATGCCATAACCGCCCACAGCGCCGCCAGCAGGCAGCAGGATGCCGCCAGATTCCACATCTTCCTACTTATCATCCCATCTTCCTCACAGCTTTCCCTTCAGCTGAAAGCTAATCATGCCGTCCTTACCCGCATCTGCGGAGGCCAGATAGATTTGCCCCTGAAAAAAATCCTCATCTTCCTGCAGCTTCTCCATCAGCTCCGACACCTGCCCGTAGCCAGCAGCCTTGCCGGACAGAACCAGCCTCTGCCCCGGCTCCGCCGACATGCCCGTGAGCCAGCTGCCCTCCGGCATAGCCCTGCCCACGCTCACCAGCAGCCCCTGGCACGGGATACCATTTTCACGCAAACTCCCCATCGCCTTGTTTTTCCTCTCTATAACCTGTTTATTTGCCTCGATGCTATGTCTTCTCTCCCCTATATCCGACAGCAGGGCCAGTCGCTCCCTCAGCTGCGCCGCCTCCTGCCTCCCGGCATAGCCTGCCCAGCCCAGCCAGGCTCCTGCCAGCAGCCACAGGGACAGGCTGGCGGCCCATACCACGCCGCAGCAGCGCAGCCAGTTCCACCTGTGCCACAGGGGATGTAGGCAGCCAAAGCGAATCCCCCCGCCTCCCAGGGCTGCCAGTGCACCATGCAGGGCACCCTCCCCGGCAGCCTGGCCAACAAAAAGCACACAGCCTTCCATAGCAAAATACTGCTGCCAGAAGGACAGCTTCTCCCCCATGCGCTCCCGCAGGATGCCCCCCAGCCTGAACCTGCCCTCCGCCAGCCTCTCATAGCCAAAGGCATAGCTGCTGTGCCAGCCGGAAGCAGCCGCAAAATCCAGCCGCATGGCCTCCTTCAGTTCCCTGCCTGACAGGTCAGGAAACTGCTTTTCGTAGCAGAATACCTCCTGCCCCTCCAGTACCAGATAGCATGACGCATCCTCCGGGCAGTTTCTGAGGCCGCCCAGGGCAGCCCTTTCCCAAAAATCCTCCGCCCCCTCATCTGCGCCGCGCACATATTCCTCCTGCCACACCGGCACGGCTCCGCCAGCCTCCGTCTTTTCCGCCACTGCCATGCAGATAGCATCCTGCCGCACCACAATCCCCATGCCGGCATGGCCTTTTGCCGACAGCCACGCCTTCAATCTTTCTATGCCTGCCATTTTCCCTAGCCTATCCTTTCCAAACTCAGCCTTGCCTGCGCCCTGTCTGCAAAAAGGCACCATTGGAGCAGGTATTCATTCCCCAGCATCATCTGCTGCCGGTATTTCACATGTGCCACCAAGATGATTCTGCCCTCCTCGTCATCCCGCTTGGCTGTCACCCGGCAATCCATGCCGCTCCTGCTGCCGGACCAGATTTCCCTTATCCGCCATGTTTCTGCCGCCAGCAGCCTGTCCACCTGGCCAAAGTCCCCCTGCAGCCTGAGGCGCTGCTCTTCCAGAATATCCTCTGCCGCCAGCTGCAAGGGCAGGTTGCGCTCCGCCAGGATAATCAGCTGGCTTTCCCGCTGGCTCAGCAAGAAGACCAGCAGCCCGATAGCCAGAAAACCGCCCAGCAGCCACGCCCCCAGCAAGGTTAGGCTGCCCCTTTCGCCATCATGCCTCATGCGCCGCCACCAGCCTCTCCCCCTGCCTCCTGCTGCCCATGCTGCTCTAGCCCCTGCCCGTAGCTGTACATGGTTCTGTCCAGGCGAAAGACATGCCCCGTGTCCCGGTTGCACCCAGCCATGACCACCCGCACCCTGTCAGGGGCCAGAATCTGAAAATAGCACTCCTGCAGCACCACTGCCGACAGGGATGTATTGCCCAGCACCGGCTGGTTGTTCTTTCTTATCCAGTAGCCGCTGCCATCTGCAAGCTCTGTAAATCTGTATCTTTGCCAATAATCATCATTTTCATTTTTGTAGTTCCTGCGGATTTTCAGGTTGATGCTGCGGCTGTCCATAACCTCTGCCTGCAATTCACGGCAGTACCGCACATCTTGGGCTATTTCCTCCATAGGAATCCGCACCTGCTGCATCAGCTCCCAATCCCCCAGGAAACCCTGATAGTACCTTACACCCATGCCAAACATATTCAGCATACAAAAACCTGCCAGCCATATCAACGGCAGCGCCGCCAGCAGTTCCAGGACGGAAAAGCCATCCTCGTCAGCCTTCCACCTGTGCTTCCTTGGACAGGGCAAAGCTATGCCTTTTCTCCCCTGCCTGCCAGTCCGCCTGCACACGGTAGCGCACCAATCCCTGATTCCCGCTGTCTTCCCTGGTCGATTCAATACAAAAATCATATCCATTTTCCTGCCTGTACCGGATGCCCAGAGCACTTTCCTGCTGCTCCACGCACAGCCTGTCCAGCTGCTCCCTCACCATGCACTCTGCCGTCACATATCCCTCCAGCTCCTTTATCCCCGCCAGCTGCACATGGATATATGACATGCCTGCCGTCATGGCCACCAGCAGAATCAGTGCCCCTAAAGCATCCAAAATAAAGTACCCGTCCTCATGCCCCCATCTCATAGCAGCCGTTCCTCCAGACGTACACGCCCCACAGTATCCACCACAATCCTCTGCTCATAGGCGCCCTTTATCAGGCGCACTGTCCCGGCTGTAGAATGCCCCCGCGGGGAAAAAGTAAATTTTTTCCTGTTGGTGTACATCTTAATGCCCTGCTCCACTTGGCGTATATTCAAAAAACGCCCCTGCTGATGTACATAGTGCTCATTATGCCAGATGACCAATATGGGATGGAGGAACTTCCTGTCATAACTTTCAGTGCTGCAATAATCCATGCCGTGGCTCCAGCTCTGGACATACCGCAAATCATTCAGCAGGCACAGCGCCTCATACCTCAGCTGGAGCCTGTCCAATGGCACATAGCGCGGTACTGCTGCCGCCAGCAGCAGCATAAGCACCCCCAGGCACACGACCATATCCAACATGCCCGACCCCGTCTCATCCATCATAGCACCTCTTTCCACTAATATCCTCCCAAATACCATCTCATCATCTGCTGCCCATGCAGGATAGACAACAAGCATGCCGCTGTCAGGAAAGGCCCCAGGGGAATCCTGTCCGCAGGCTGCATGCCGCGGACAGCCCTGCTCAGGCATACCATCAGGGCTGCCAGGCCGCCCAGCAGAAAAGTCAGGAAAAATGTCTGCACAATTTGCTCCGGAGGGATAAATGTTCCCAGACCTGCCGCAAAGCATACATCGCCAAACCCCATGCTTCCCCTGCCCACTACGAAGACAATCAGCATCAGCAGCCCAAAAAGAGCACCTCCTGCCATAGAGGAAAGCAACCTGCCATTTCCATACATAGCTTCCTGCAGCACTGCCAGCAGCAGGCCGGAGGACGACAGGGCAAAAGATGCCCTGTGGTACAGCTTGCCATACAGGCTGTCCAAAACAGCGGCCGGCATGGCCATAATTGTACAGACAGCTGCACGGCCCAGGCTTGCTGCATCCTCCGCCTGGCAAACATCATACACTAGCATAGCTATGGTAGTCACAAGCACAGCCCTCCGGTGCCTGCACAGCTGCCTGCATATTTCCCTGCCGCCTGCTGCCATCATCCATTATCTCCGTTCCCATTTGCCCCATCGACATCCCCCTTGCCGAACTCATCCACCGTATGCCCTTGAAACCTGGCTTCCTCACCATTTTCATCCAGCACATATTCCGTTGCAGTGATATCTACAACACCGCCATCTTTCAGCATACATTTGCCAGTTGGAGGACTCACCCGGTCCAGATGCGCTACATAATCGCCCAAATCACTGGCAATATCTGACGGGTTTGTGCCATTTTGCAGCTGATACATAGTTATTGCCGCATCCAATGTTTGCAAGTCAGACTGAATCTTGGCCGTATTTGCCATAACCATAGTGGTTGTATATTTTGGCACGGCAAAGGCTGCAATAATACCAACTATGCCTATATATACCAAAAGTTCCAGCATGGAAAATCCCTGCTCATTTTTTAACGCTCTCCGTAACATTCCCATAATCATCGCTATCCCTCTTTCACATCACACACATCAAATCCAATATCGGCAGCACCGTGCTCAAAACGATAAAGCCCGCTGCTGCTCCCAGCAGCATTATGATTAGAGGCTCTGCCAGCACCTGTACCCGCTCCAGAAACAGCTCGGCTTCCCCCTGGCATGCCTCTCCTGCGTATTCCAGCATTTTAGCCAGCTCCCCCGACTGCTCTCCCGCCTTTATCATAGAAAGGACTGATGCCGGAAACATGCCTGATTTTTCCATGCACACCCCCAGGCTGTATCCCTGCTCCAGCTGGGCAGACATAGAATCACATGAAAACTGCCAATACATATTCCGGCTGATATTCCTTGCTATGCCGATGCCATAATGCAGCCTGATGCCGCTATGTACCATCAAGGCCAGAACTGACAAAAACAGAGCCTGTTCACTTCTTTGCTTCAGCTTTCCCCATACAGGCAAGGATATTGCCAGTCTCCCTAGCTTCATCCCCAGCCATCTGACCCTTTTTCCTGCCAGGCATAGAAGAACAATCAGCACCATTCCCGTTACCGCTGCAAAGGCAAGGTAAGCAATATGCTCGCTTATCGTGAGCAACAAACGAGTAATTTGAGGCAGTTCTGCGCCAAAGCCTGCAAATACCTCTGCAAATACCGGCAAAACCTGATGCAGGAGCAATACCACAATAGCACTACCGGCCAGGCACAGCAGGCACGGATAGGTCATCGCCAGTTCCAGCTTCTGCATATTTTCCTGCCGCTTCTTTAGCAGCAAATACATCTTTTCAAAGACATCCGGCAAGTTGCCGGACATTTCGCCTCCCTGCACCATAACAACCATAATCCGCGAAAACTCATTTTCTAGAAGCTGCATGGACTCTGACAATGAATACCCATCAGCCAGATGCTGCCGCAGTCTTTCCATGCTATTTTTGCGGGCTGATTTTGCATCACCTGCAAAGATTCTCACCGCTTCCAAAACAGGCACCCCTGCCCCCAGCATAATATACATGTGACGGCAAAAATCCAGCCTCAATTGGCCGTAACCACGTCCTGGACGCCTTGCCCAGCATCTCTCCAGCCAGCTTTCCTTGTGCAGGGCAACCACCGTCAGAAGCTTTTCCCTCAGCTTGGCGGCCGCCTCAATCCTGCCGGATGCTGAAATAATCCCCTTCTGCCTTGCCCCCCTTTCGTCAATACCTTCATACATGTAATTTGCCATATACCATCACCCAACACTCAGCACCTTGCAAAATTCATGTCGCAGCAGGTTGGCCTTTCGCAGCCTGTCCACCCCCATTTCCATGCTCTGCATTCCTTCTGACACACCTGCCTGTATAATGTTATGCAGCTGCTCATACTTGCCGCTGCGTATCACATTCCTTGCCGCATGATTGACATTCAGACATTCCACCGCGCAATACTTCACGCCTCCCCTGCCAGTAAGCAGCCTCTGCGTGCAAATTCCCTGCAGTGAAGCGGCCAAAAGGGATTTTCCCAGCGACTGCTGTTCCTCCGGATACATGCTGATAAGCCTTTCCACCGCCTCAACAACACTGCCTGCATGCATGGTCGCTATGACATAGTGGCCTGATACTGATGCATTGAGAACAGCATGCACTGTCCTGTAATCCCGCAATTCTGAAACCATGATGACATCCGGCCCCTCACGCATGGCATTTTCCACCGCCTGAAAATAATCCCCAAAATCATCTCCCTTCTCCAGCTGGCTCACCAGCCCGTATCCCTGGCTAAACAAGAACTCAATGGGGTCTTCCAGGGTCAGTATATGCAGGTTGCCTGCCTTGTTCATGCTTTCCAGCATAGCGGCTACCGTGGTACTCTTGCCTGCACCTGTTGCACCGGTCACCAAAAACAGCCCCTGCTGCCTGTCCCGGAATCTGCCTGCAAGCTGCGCCTGCCCCAGCTGCTCCAAATCAGGTATCTTGCGCGGCAAGGTCCTGATAGCAAAAGAAATCTGCCCCCTCTTTTTATAAACATGTATCCTGTACCGCCAGCTATCCACCTCCCAGGCACAGTTAACTGCATTGTCACTGCACATCTTGTCCCACATTTCTTCACTTACAATAAGCCTGAACAGCTCATACACATCGCTTTCCGAAGGCACATACTCCTTCAGATGCGACAGCACATCCCCCCTTCGCCAGCAAACCGGCTCATTCGCTGTCAGATGCACATCTGATATGCCTGCCTCTGACGCGCAGCGCAAGATTCTGATAAAATCACGCTGTCTTACTCCCATAGCAACATCCCCCTAAAAAATTTCCATCAGCTCTGTCAATTCCAGATACCCCAGCGCAGCCTTCGCGATGCCATCCTGCTTCATGCCAGTCATGCCATTTTCGATGGCCGCTGCCTCCAAATCCTCGTATTTTGCCCTGTTCATAACAGCCTCCGCTACCTCTCCTTCCACGAAAAGCAGTTCCTGCACTGCAATCCTGCCTGCATACCCTGTATAATTGCATGCAGCACATCCCCCTTCCCTATGCCTAAAAAACCTGTCACTCTGCCCCAGGACTTTTCCGCCCAGGAAAATTCCCTCACCGCTTTCTTTTTGCACGAAATACTCCTGCCTGCAGCATGGGCAAAGCCTCTTTACTAGTCTTTGCCCCACTATCAGCGAGATTGCTGATGCCAGCAAATACGGCTTGATTCCCATATCCAGCAATCTGAATATGGTCTTTACCGCTCCCGGCGTATGCAGGGTGGCAAATACCCTGCGGCCTGTCAGGGCAGAAGTAATCAGCAACTCTGCCGCCTCGGCACTCCTCAGCTCCCCCACGGCCAGGCAGTCAAAGTCCTGCCGCAGCACTGCCCTCAATGCCATCTCAAACGTATAGCCTATTTTTTCATTTACTTGAATCTGATTAATCCCATCAATCCTGTACTCAACCGGATCCTCAATGGAAATAATATTCCTCCCTTCTTTGTTCAGCATGCTGAGGATGGCATACAAGTCCGTAGTCTTCCCGGAATTTACCGGCCCGGACAAAAGCACCGCCCCGTTGCCTGAGGAGCATTTCTGCCGCAGAACCTCATAGTTTCTGCTGGAAAAATCCAGCTGCTCCAGCCCCTTGAAACTATCCTGATTATTCAACAGGCGCAAAACTATTTTTTCGCCGTTAATCATGGGGACGATTGACACCCTTATATCTAGGGCCCTGTTTCCGGTTGCCAGAAAGGAAAACCTTCCGTCCTGAGGCAATCGCTTTTCGGATATATCAAGGCTGCACATAATTTTCAATCTGGACAGCAGATTGCCATACAGCTCCCACGGCATTTCCTGAAAAAATTGCTTCATGCAGCCATTTATTCTCAGGCGTATGCGCACTTCCTGCCCCAACGGCTCAAAATGCACATCACTTGCTTTTTCCGCCACAGCCGCATTAAGTATAAATTCTATCAGCTCTGCCAATGGCGTTCTTTCATCTTGCAGCCTGGCAGGCTGCTCACGCACCATTTCCAGCAAACCGCTGGATGTATTCTGTCTGGCACGTTTCAGCAAATGACAATATTCTTCTTGCGGTTCCATCATATCCCCCTTATATATATATATATATTTAAATATAAATTTATAATTATATATTAAGTAATATATAATATTCCTCTTATTACTTTTATTATTTATACGAATTTTCTAAATGTCCTTTGTTGACTATAATACCATATTTCCAGTTTTTTGCAAGCATTTTTTATCATATTCTGAAATATTTTTATTATTTGCTCGCATTATTAATTATTAAATTATATATTAATATTAATATTAATATAAGTATACATATTTATATGCAGAAATCCCCTTGACAAATCTCCCCATCAGGTCTACTATTGTCATATAAACATCTTAATACAACCTATATAGCTTTTGTTATATTGCACAGCGCCGTGCAGCTCATCTGTTGTACTTTGTGCTTCTGTGCCTTGTACCTGCGCACCTTGCTTGCAAAGCAGACTCTCAGCCTGAGTCTGCTTTTTTATTTATAGAGAAAAGATAAAATCTAGGGGAAAGGAATGATTTGTATGCGTCAAAAATATGGTTTGGCAGTGGCGGTGCTGGTGCTGATTGCCACCCTGCTGGTTCCTACGCCGCCGGAGCTTTCCACGGCAGGCCACAGGATGCTGGCTGTGCTGCTGTTCTCCGTCATCGTCTGGATGTCCGAGTCTGTGTCCTATCCTGTGTCGGCCTCCATCATCATGACACTGATGGCGTTTTTGCTGGGCACTGCCCCGGACATGAACAACCCCGCCAAGCTGCTGGGCACTTCTGGCGCCCTGAAGCTGGCCCTGAGCGGTTTTTCCAGTACCGCCCTGGCCCTGGTAGGTGCTGCCCTCTTTATTGCGGCAGCCATGATGCGGACGGGGCTGGACAAGCGCATCGCCCTCTTCGTCCTGTCCAAGATAGGCGCCAGAACCAACAGGATTCTGGCAGGGGTGATTCTGGTGGGCTTTATCCTGAGCTTTTTCGTGCCTAGCACCACCGCCCGGGTCTCCTGCATGGTCCCTATCGTCATGGGCATCATCTCCGCCTTTGGCGTTCCCCTCAGGAGCCGCTTCTCCGCGGTGATGATGATTGCCATCGCCCAGGCGGACAGCATCTGGAACGTGGGCATCAAGACCGCCGCCGCCCAGAACATGGTAGCCCTGGGCTTCATCGAAAAGCAGCTGGGCACCACCATCAGCTGGCTGGACTGGTTCATCGCGGCGGCCCCCTTCGCCGTCATCATGAGCGTGGTCCTCTACTTCCTGCTGCTGAAGCTGGTTCCCCCTGAAATGAAGGAAATCCCCGGCGGCCAGGAGACCGTGGCCAGGGCCCTCAGGGAGCTGGGCCCCATGACCGCCAGCGAGAAGAAGCTCATGGCCCTCTCCCTCATCCTGCTGTGCCTGTGGTCCACCGAAAAGGTCCTCCACAGCTTCGACACCTCCACCACCACCCTGGCGGCCGTCACCCTGATGATGCTGCCGGGCATCGGCATCATGGACTGGAAGGAAGCCCAGAGCCGCATCGGCTGGGGCACCCTGGTCATGTTCGGCGTAGGCATCAGCCTTGGCTCCGCCATCCTCTCCACCAAGGCAGCCACCTGGATTGCCCATGTCATCGTGGACGGCTTCAGCCTGTACACCATGAGCGCCGTTGCCATCATCGGCATCATGTCCCTGTTCCTGATCCTCATCCACCTGGGCTTTGCCAGTGCCACGGCCCTGTCCTCCGCCATGATTCCCATCATCATCTCCGTGCTGCAGGGAGCTTCCGAGCATACCGCCCTCAACGTGGTGGGCATGACCATGATCTTGCAGTACGTCATGTGCTTCGGCTTCATCCTGCCGGTGAACGCCCCCCAGAACATGGTGGCCTTCAGCACGGAGACCTTTGAGGCCAGGACCTTCGTCAAGACCGGCATCCCCCTGACCATCATCGCCTTTGCCGTCATCATGCTCATGTCCGTCACCTACTGGAGCTGGCTGGGCATCATCTGAGCAAGGCACCAGGGGCATAACGGGCCCGAAAAAACGCAAAAAAAGAGACCGCCAGGACTGCATCCCTGCAATCCCTGCGGTCTCTTTCATTGTCTTCAAAGCACCATCATGCAACGCCGCTGACAGGCTTCAGCACCACATTGTGGCCGACAGTCAGAATATTGTACTTCTGCTTCAGCTCATTGGTGAAATCCTCCAGGTCGGCTACGTTATCACACTCCACTGTAATAAAGCAATCGCTCGCCTCAATATCGGAGCAGGCAGTCACCCTGCCATCCTCCTCGATGAAGCTCAGGAAGGACTCATCCTTTGCCAGCGCGCAGGCACCGGCGATGCTCATAAATGACTCAACCATCATCATTAAAACCTCCTATCATCTCACGTGGACATTATAACCGAAAATCGAAATATTGTAAACGCTATTCTTGTACAGTAGTTAAAATTTGATATATCTTTAGGTGTATTAACAAATAATCTTTTAATAAATTTAATTTCCATTACAAAATCATTTCATTTTTATGCAACAGCCAGAAATTCACATATTTCAAAGGAATTTTCTTTTAACGCCATCCTGTTGCAAAGCAATTATATGATATTTTCTGCAATTCTGCAAGCTGTTTTTTGTAAAGTTTCTGTAAAGTTGCAGGGATTTTCAGGCACAAAAAAATCCTTTCTGTCTATGGCAGACATACATCAGCTGCCACAGCACAAAAAGGATTTTCCTGCAAGCCCCAGGCGCACCTGCAGCTGCCAAACCGCCTGCACCTATAAAATTTTCTTCAGCTGGTCCACTGCCTTCTGGGTGGTGGCCCAGCTGGTAGCCAGGCGGATGACGGTGTTCTTCTTGTCGAACTTTTCCCAGCGGCTGAAGGACACCAGCCGCGCCAGCTCCGCCAGGGCGCTGTCAGGCCACACCACAAAAAGCTGGTTGGTGGGCGAGTCCAGATAGAGCTGGTAGCCCTTGTCCAGAAGGTCCTCCCGTATCTGCGCCGCCATCTCTACCCCGTGGCGGCAAATCTGGAAATACAGGTTGTCCGTAAAGAGGGCGGAGAACTGCACCCCCAGCAGCCTGCCCTTGGCCAGCAGCCCCCCGTGCTGCTTCACAGAGGTAATAAAGTGCTTGGGCCCATCCCCCCGGGGGAAAACCACCGCCTCGCCGCAGATGGCTCCCGCCTTGGTGCCGCCGATATAAAACACATCGGACAGCCTGGCGATATCCGCCAAATCCATGTCCGCCTCATCGCACATGAGCCCGTACCCCAGCCTGGCGCCGTCCACGAACAGCCTTATGCCATAGGCGTTGCAGGTGTACCTGAGGGCCTCCAGCTCCGCCTTGGTGTAGATGGTGCCGTACTCCGTAGGCTGGGAGATGTACACCAGCCCCGGCTGGGGCATGTGCTCACAGCTCTCATCCGCCCCGAACTCCCGCAGGTAGCGGGCCAGGTCCGCCGTCTTCAGCTTGCCCTGCTGCCCCGGCAGGGTGATGACCTTGTGGCCACTGTACTCGATAGCTCCTGCTTCATGGACGCTAATATGCCCTGTTTCCGCGGCTATCACCGCCTCGTAGGGCTGCAGCATGGCATCGATGACAATCTGATTGGTCTGGGTCCCCCCGGCCAGGAAGAATACCTCCCCCTTGGGGCACCTGGCAGCCTCCCGTATCCTGTCTGCCGCCTCACGGCAATATTTATCCGTACCATAGCCGGGCTGCTGCTCCATGTTGGTAGCTATCAGTGCCTTCAGCACCATCGGGTGCATGCCTTCTCCGTAATCATTGGTAAAAAACAGCATCGCCAACGCCTCCCATCATTTTGCAATAGGATGCTCCACCATGTCCCTGCCAATCCTGTCCCATACATTGTTCATTGAGGCAATCCTGCCCACAATCTCATCGATTTCCGCCTGCTCCGCACCGAAAATATTCAGTGCCAGGCACAGGAGTCTGGCACGGGTCTTCTCCACATCCTTGTCACGGCGGAAGAACATCTCGGACAGGCAGGCATGCATGGCCCCCTTCACCATCAGGGTGTTCTGGTAATACCCCTCGTCCGTGCACTCATAGGCGGTGCCCTCAAAGAGCCCCCGCGCCATCTCCACGAACTGGGCAATCATCCCCTCAAAGATGATGGTGGAATTGTAGCCCTCCATGTAGGTCTCCCTGACAATCTGATAGTCCGCCAGCACCTTCAGCTCCACCTGGCAGACAGCCGCATACTTGAACAGCGGCGACTCGTTATAACAGTGCTTGTTGATTTTGTTGATGCAATCACGCACCAGCTCCAGGAGGATTGCCTTGAAGATATCTTCCTTGTTCTTGAAGAAGTAGTAGATGCTACCGGTCAGCACCCCGGAGTGTTCCACAATCTTCCTGATGGTGGTCTTGCTGTAGCCCTCCTTTGCCAAAAGCTCCTTGGCACTGTTCATGATGCGCCCCCGGATAAGCGTTGCGTGGTCGCTCATCATGTTCGCGTCATCAGATGTTACATTCCTTGCTCTCCTAGCCATATTTAAAAACCCCTCATTCCCCTAATTCGTTAAATTTAAACACACTCATATACTTTATATTCCCAATTTTATAGCAAAAACATTCTACTGTCAATCTTGTAAAAATATTCCCTTGGCAATCTCCCCAAAGCAGCAAAATCCCTGGCCGCCTTTCCTTCACAGCAGGATTTTTTTCTGGAACAAATCCGCCACGTATTCATCATGGGTGATAACCAGCATGGTCCTGTCCGCAAAGACTGCCAGAAGCCCTGCCAGCATCCTCTCCGCTGCCTGCCTGTCCAGGCCGCAGCTAGGCTCGTCCAGCATAATCAGCCTGCTGCCGGTGCTGAGGGCCCTGGCCGCCGCCAGTGCCGTCAGAAGCCGCTGCCTCTGCCCGCCGGACAGGCGGCAGCCATCCTGCCCCAGCCTGTAGCCCAGCCCCTCCGGCTGCTTCCTGACGAAGCCCGCCAGCTGTGCCAGCTCCAGCGCCCGCCAGACATCCTCCCCGGAAGCTTCCGGGCAGAGCCTGCGGAACAGCTCCCCCATATCAGCATCAAATACATACACGTCCTGGGTGATGGCGCTGACCATGCTCCCTCCTGCCAGCAGGCTTCCCTGCAGGGTGCCGCTGTCCGGCTGCCACAGACCCAGCAGCAGGTAGAAAAGCGTGGTCTTGCCGCTGCCGCTGTCCCCCAGCACTGCTGCCTTCTCCCCCTCCCGGATTTCAAAGGACAGGGCGCCCAGCACCTTATGGGTTCCATCATAGGAAAAGGACAGTCTGTCGGCTTTTAGCCCAACTTTATTACTATTTATTGGACTATTTTTTATTATAGTACTTTCTTCCCGGCCTTGACTACTATTTTTCTCAAATTGACTATTGTTTTCTGAAATTTGGCTAATATTTGTATCTGACAGGCTTTGCAGCACATGGCGGACAGCCTCCTCCAGCCCGGCAAGCTCCCCCAGGAGCGCCTGCAGGGAAACAGCCAGCACCGCCGCCTCCACAAAGCCCCTGCCCCCGGGAGGACAGCCCTGCCACAGCTCCCCCATCAGCAGGCAGAAGGACAGCGCCAGCACCAGGCGGACAGCCAGCCCCGTCAGGCTGCGGCACCGCCCCTGCCGCCGGTCTGCCTGCCACAGTTTTTCTGCCGCCCTGTCCAGCTGCGCTGCCGCCCAGGCATCCCCCCCGAAAGCCAGCAGCTCCTCCCTGCCGGACTGAAAATCCAGCAGCCTGCGGCGATAGGCGCCGTACTCCGCCGCCAGCCCCCGCTGCCGCATCTCTCCCAGGCAGGCAATCCCTGCCACGGCCAGCCAGCACCAGAGGGGCAGCAAGGCAAACAGGGGCGAAAAGCTGCCCAGGCCATGCAGCGCCGCCCCTGCCAAAAGGGCCAGCAGGAGGCTCACCAGCATAGGCGTCACCCCCCGCAGGTAGAAGCTCCGCCATTCCTCCGCCGACCTGTTCAGCCGGTGCAGGAAGCTCCCCTGGCTCTCCCCGTTGCTGCGCCTGAAGGGCAGCACCTGCAAAAGGTAGAGGAAAAGCCGCCGGCTGACCCCGGCGGAGAGGGCAAAAGCCGCCTCATGCCCCATGTACCTTTCGCCATAGCGGAGCAGGGCACGCAGGAGGCCGCAGGCACGCACCCCGGTAATAGGCAGCGCCAAAAGGTACAGTTCCGGCTGCAGGGAGGCCGCCGCAATCAGGTAGGCCGAAAGCCCCAAAAGGGCGATGGAAGCTATGGGAGACAGCAGGCTCAGCCCTAAGGCTGCCAGCTGCACTGCCTTTATGTACATGAGCACGCCTCCTCTTCCGCCTTAACCTCAATCACCCTGTCCGCCCGGCTCACAGCCTGCTGCCGATGGGTGGCCAGCACCACCACCCTGCCGCTGCCCTGCCACTGCCGCAGCATGTCCAGCAGCTCCCTTTCCTCATGGGGCTCCAGCCCTGCCGTCACCTCGTCCAGCAGCAGCACTAAAGGATTGGCCAGCATAGCCCTGGCCAGCCCCAGCCGGTGCCGCTGGCCGTTGCTGAGGGAGATGCCGCCGTCCCCCAGCCTGGCTTCCAGACCCCCGGCAGCAGCGTACCAGCTGCCAAGACCCGACTTTTCCAGCACCTCCCGGATCCTTGCATCGGGAAACTCCCTGCCCAGCAGCAGGTTGTCCCGAAGGGAAGCGGCATACACATGGGGCTCCTGGGGCACATAGCCGATGATTTCCTGCCGCCTGCCCGGAGGCAGGTCCCCCAGGGCATAGCCGGCCAGCAGGAACGGCCTGCCCCCAAGAGGCAGCAGCCCGGCCAGCCGCCTCAGGAGGGTGGTCTTCCCGGCACCGCTGCTGCCCGTCACCACGGCAAAGGTGCCAGGGGGCAGCTCCTCCTGCGGCGGCAGACCTGCTTTTAACGGCATATCTTCTTGCAACGGCATATCTTCTTGCAACGGCATATCCTCTTGCAACGGCATATCTTCTTGCAACGGCATATCTTCTTGCAACGGCATATCCTCTTGCAACGGCATATCCTCTTGCAACGGCATATCCTCTTGCAACGGCATATCTTCTTGCAACGGCATATCCTCTTGCAACGGCAGCTGCTCCCTGCCGGAAGCAGCCTCCCCTGCCTCCAGCCCTGCCAGTTCAGCCAGGGCCGTCCTGGTATTCATCAGCACATGAAAGGCCATGCCTGCGCTCCTGACCGGCATAAAAAACTCCGGCGCCAAAAGAAGCACCAGAAAGCCCGTGGCAAAATCCAGGCTCCCTGCCAGCACCCTCAGCCCGATGCCCACCGCCAGCACCGCGATGGAGAGAGTGGTCAAAAGCTCTGCCGCAAAGGCGGAAAGAAAGGCTATCCTCAGCACCTTCAGGGAGGATGCGCTGTGGCGTCCTGCCAGTTCCTCCATTTCCTCCAGGGCGGCGGCTGTCCTCCTGAACAGCTTCAAGGTCACGACCCCCTGCATCAGCTCATAAAAGCCCCTGTTCAGCTCCGACTGCCTGTCCCACTGCTCCGCGCTGGCACCGGCTGCCAGCCTGCCCAAAAGATACAGCATGACAGGTGCCACCGGCATGGTGACAAAGGCGATGAGGCCGCTGACCCCATCCAGATAGAAAAACACCGCCAAGAAAAGCGGCAGGCGGATAAGCCCTGCCAGTGCCAGGGGCACCACTTTCTGAAAAAACTCGTCCAGGGCATCCACATGCTCGCAGCAGTATGCCGACAGCCCGGCAGCCTTCAGCCGGTTCTGCCCGGGCAGGCCCTGCCCCCCCTCCGGCCTGTCCTTCTTTTGCTGTCCCTGCCACCTCTCCGGCCTGTCCTTCTTTTGCTGTCCCTGCCATCTGCCCAGCCAATTCAGCCGGTGCAGCCTTTTTCTGTAAGCCAGCCGCACCCGCCCGGATATGCCGGACAGCATGTCCCTCAGCAGCACGCCGCACGCCGCCTGCATGGCCAGCGCTGCCGCCAGGAGCAGCAGATACCTGCCGTCAGCCCCTTCCCCGGCCATGCCGTCAATCAGCATGGCTGCAGCGTATGCCGCCGGCAAAATGCAGGCATTCTCAAAAAGGGCAGCCAACAGCGTGGCCGCCCTCTCCCTGACAGATATTTGATTAATACAAAAACTCAGGAAATTCTTCATCAATAATGGTTCCCCTCGATATCCGCCTCGGTGATGGTGCCCCGGAAATGCCAGTAGGCCATTCCCTGATAAATCAGCACAATCGGCACGAAGACGCAGGCCGCCCCGGTCATGATGGACAGGGTATAAGGGGTGGAGGCTGCATTGTAGATATTCAGGCTCCAGGCCGGGTTGAGGGAGGAAATCAGGATATTCGGGAACAGTCCCCCGAAGATGCCGGCAGTAGTAAAGAGCACCGCTGCCGCCGTCCCTGCAAAGGCACCGCTATAAAGCCCCGCCTTCATCAGCACCAGCCCTGCCACAAAGGCAACCACGGCAAGGCCGATAAGGGCCAGAGGCACAGCGGTGGACAAAAGCCCGGTGCAGTAATACATGCCAAAGGCAAACATCAGGTAGAAGACTGCTGCCAGCAGGCCCAGCTTCAGGGCAAGGGCCTTGATTTTCTCCTGCAAGCTGTACCTGCCCAGCCGCATGTTGAGGTACGCCGCCCCGTGGAAGGCAAACACCAGCAGGAATGTCACGCCGCCGATAATGGTCCCCGGGGTAAGCAGGTCAAAGAAGGTGCCCGCATATATCATGTCGGCGCCAATCTTCATGCCGCTGACCAGATTTGCCACAGCCACCCCCCACAAAAATGCTGGCAGGGCGCTGCCGATAAAGATGGCCATATCCCAGAGACTGCGCCACTTGAGGGAATCCAGCTTGTCCCGGAACTCAAAGGCCACCCCCCGGAGAATCAGCCCGATGAGCATCAGGAACAGGGCCAGGTACATGCCGCTGAACATGGTGGCATACACATGGGGAAAAGCCGCAAAGGTGGCGCCACCTGCCGTGAGCATCCACACCTCGTTGCCATCCCACACCGGGGTAATGGTCCTCAGCATCATGCGCCGCTCCCTATCGTCATCACTAGCCAGCAGGGACACCATGCCCACCCCGTAATCAAAGCCTTCCAGAAGAAAGAACCCGGCAAACAACACGCCTATCAGCACGAACCAAATAGTGTTCAAATCCATTTCCATCATCTGCCACTCCCTTCCTCAGTCTTCTGCAATCTTGGTGTTGTAGATATGGCGGAAGCCGATGCCGATGGCCACCGCAATCAGCACCAGATACACTGCCGTAAAGCCCGCGATGGTCAGCCCCACCTCACCAGCGGTGAGATTCGGCGATACGGCATCAGCCGTCTTCTGCAAGCCCACCACAATCCACGGCTGGCGTCCTGCCTCGGCAATATACCAGCCTACGGTGTTGGCAATAAACGGCAGGAAAAACAGCACCTGCACCAGCTTCAGGGCAATCGGGAAATCCAAAAGCTTCCTGCGCCAGGCCAGAAGCCCCAAAAGAGCTGTGATGGCCACCATCAGGCCCCCTACGCCGATCATGATGCGGAAGCTGAAGAACAATCCCGTCACATCAGGATAGTAGCTGCCCTCGCCATATTTGGCTGCCAGCTCCTGCTGCAGGTCGTTCATGCCCTTTACCTCGCCCTCAGGCTTGTTGTAGAGCATAAAGGAAAACAGGGCCGGTATCTCGATGGCCGTATCGTTCTTGTGCTCCTCCTCGTTAATAACCGCCATGACGGTGAACGGGGCAGGATTTTCCGTCTCCCACAGCGCCTCCATAGCGGACAGCTTCATAGGATTGGCCTCCGCCAGGTACTGGGTATGGAAATGGCCCACGCCCATAGCCCCCATCAGGCCCACCAGGGTATAGACCACTGCCGCTTTCAGGGACAGTTCAAAGGCAGCCCGGGACTCCCTGTCATACAAGAGTTTCCAGGCGGAAACCGCCAGCACCAGGAAGCCTGCCGTGGACACCCCTGCCAGCAGGACATGGCCGAACTCCCCGTGGACATAAGGATTGGTCACCAGGGCGAGAAAATCCGTCATTTCCGCCCTGCCGTTATTGATGGCATAGCCAACCGGATGCTGCATAAAGGAATTGGCCGTCAGAATCCAGAAAGCGGACAGATTGCTGCCTAAGGCCACAATCCAGATGGTCAGGCAGTGGAGCTTTGGGCTGAGCCTGTCCCAGCCGAACATCCACAGGCCCAGGAACGTGGACTCCAGGAAGAAGGCCGTCAATGCCTCCAGCGCCAGAGGCGCACCGAAAATATCTCCCATGAACCTGGAATACTCCGACCAGTTCATGCCAAAATGAAATTCCTGCACGATGCCCGTTACCACGCCCATAGCGAAGTTAATCAGGAACAGCCCCCCGAAAAACTTCGCCAGCTTCCTGAGCCTGTCCCTCATGGCATAGGTCTTTGTCACCAAAGAGCCCGTCTCCAGAAGTGCCACGAAAATCGACAGCCCCAGCGTCACAGGCACGAACAGAAAATGATACACAGTTGTCAGGGCGAACTGCACCCTGGATAACAAAAGCGCATCCATACTTTTCCCTCCTTCTCTTTTACCGCAGAAAAAAATTCTCCATTGATTATGAATACAATCAGTCCTCACTGTTATTTATTCGACCAAAGGAAAAAAATTCCTGCTAAGAAAGAGAAAAATACAAAAAATTTGGCAAAATCCTGCCCAGGCGGATAGCATGGGAATAACTTTCCTCCCCGGCAGCCACTCAGGCCTTCTTCGGCTGTTCTTTGCCCAGGCGTACCTTATCGGGCTGATTGCCCCGCAGGCACACCTTCTTGCCGCAAAAGGCAATGCCGTACTTCCAGACTTTCTCTATCTGCCGCTGCTGAAATTCCGCGATATAAGACAATTCTTCAATCTGTGCCAGGGCTTCCAGTGCCTTTTCCTCCAGCTGCCCCTCGTCAGCTGCCCGCTTGAACTCCATGATCACCCCATAGTACCGCCTGTCGGTGGGAATCAGGGCCAGATCAAATCTGCCGTAGCCGCTCTCCCTGTTGGACTCCACGATATGGGTATCTTTCAGGAGAACGCAAAACCCCAGCATCATGCCGTGATAAAAGCTTTCCCCATTGGCGGCATCATGGTAGCTGACGCTGTTTCTCAGGATGCGGTTCAAATCATCTTCAAAGAGTCCAGCGTTGCCCCTCAGCATTTCAGCCATCATATTGGTGATATCGCTGACACCGCGATAACCTGTGAAATTCTGGGCAATCTCACGGGTGAACAGCCGCAAAATTTCCTTGTTCGGTATCTGCAAATCCATATAAGTGCCCAGCAGGTCCTCCTGAGCATTAGTGCATTTCAAATAGCCGGTGGTCAGCAGCATGGTGTACAAATCATCGGCATTACTGCCGATTTCCTCATAAATAATCCCTTCCTGCACCTGCTTGCTGATTGCATGGCCAGCCATCAGCGCCTGCAAATCCTCCCGTCCCCTGCCATCCAGCCTGTTCAGCATGTATTTGATGATGCCGTTGCCGGAGGTATTCACCCAGTATGGCGCCGGTTTGCATCTGGCATCAAAATACATGATGACGGACCAGGGATTGTAGATTTCACTGCCGCCGAAGTTGTAGCCGTCATACCATTCCCGGATTTCCGGCAGCTTGTCCTCCTGCTGCAAATCCGCAGCCATTCTTGCCACTTCCTCGCCTGTAAAGCCAAATATATCACTGTAATCCTCCGAAAGGACGCTGCACACCTTGAGATTGTTCAGGCCGCTGAAAATGCTCTCCTTGGCCACCCGCAGCACGCCGTTCAGCACCGCAAACTCCAGGGCATCGTTCCCCTTCAGCACCTCGCTGTAGAACTGCCTCATGAACCTGATCATGTCCTCATAATAGCCGTCTTCCCAGGCGTGCTGTATAGGTGCATCGTATTCGTCCAGCAGCAGGATTGTCTTGACGCCATAATGCTTCCACAGGTACACAGTCAGCATTTTCAGGCTCTTGCCCCATTTATCCCTGCTGTACTGCTCATGGTCAGCAATATTGTACACCGAGAGAAAATAGCCCTTTTCACGCTCATTGAGGGCAGGTGAGTCAGCCAGAAAGCCGTATTCAGCATACAAATCGGAAATCTTGCCGCACAAATCCCGCAGGGCGTCCTGGTAATTGCCTGTAGCAATGTCCTTCAAGGAAAAGAATATCACTGGGTATTTGCCCCGGTGCTGCATGTATTGTTCCCCTGCCCGGCTGATGTTCAGCCCCTTGAAGGTATCACGCCCGGCAGCATTGATGTCAAAGAACTCCTGCAGCATCCTCATGGCCAGGGTCTTGCCAAACCGCCGGGGACGGGTTATCAAAGTGACCATCGCCTTCTTATCCAGCAATTCCCTGATAAAATTTGTCTTGTCCACAAAATAATATTCGTTCTCAATAATTTTTGTAAAATTATCCACGCCTACCGGCATAGCGTACATACCAAGCACCTCCTGACTCAACGCCCAGCTTCTTATCTGTATTTTATAACAAAAACATAGGTATTGCAATACAAAAAGAGGAATGGCATCTGATGAAAATCACCAAATCTCATTCCCCTATTGATATTCTATATTGCTGCGGAAAATAATGCTTTTTATCTCATTTTGCCAGCAACTATCTGCCATACATGGTGCAGCTTTGCCAATTATCTTATTATCCCTGCTTACTGCAGCTCCACTAAGGTTGCCCCGGTGCCCCCTTCGCTCATGTCAGCAAAGTTGAAGCTTGCCACGTTGCGGTGGCGTTTCAGGTAGGCGTGGACGCCCTTCCTGAGGGCGCCGGTGCCCTTGCCGTGGATAATCAGCACCTGGCTGAGGCCCGCCATGACGGAATCGTCAAGGAACTTGCCCAGCACCATCTCCGCCTCATCCACCATCATGCCCCGGATATCAATATCCCGGTGGGCTTCCTGTGTCTTGGAGATAAAGCTGCTGCCCCTGCTGCCTGAACGGGAGCCCCTGGTACCGCTGGCGGCATTTGCAGAGTGCTTTTCCTTTGGAGCCTTTTCCACGAACTTGCAGTCCTTGGCCTTCACATTTGTCTTGAGGCTGCCCAGCTGCACTTCCAGCTCCTTGCCCCTGATGGACAGGACAGTGCCCTTCTGGTCCAGCTTGGTAACGTAGATAATATCCCCCGGCTCAAGGGTTTTCAAATCCACCGCCTTGCGGAATGCCTTAACGGACACAATGCCCGGGCGCACCTTGCCTGCCGCCTCGTTAATCTGGTCGCGGGCTGCCTGGATGGCCGCCTGCCGCTTCTGGATGCCCTGGTCGTTGAACTGCTCCTTCAGCTGGCTGATGACCTCCTCGGACTCACGGCGCATGCGGCGCACCAATGCCGCCCCCTCGTCCTTGGCCCGGCGGAGGATGTCAGCCTTTTTCTGATTCAGCTCTACACGCAGGGCTTCTGCCTTGGCCTCCATCTGCTCCGCCCGGCGCAGCCTGGTCTCAATATCCGCATTCATCTGCTCATAGAGCATCTTTTCCTTTTCCAGCTGGTTGATGACCTGCTCAAACTGGGCATGGTCCGCCTGAATCAGCTGCTTAGCACGGATAATCAGGGACTCGCTGAGCCCCAGCCTGCGGCTGATGGCAAAGGCGTTGCTGGCCCCCGGTATGCCAATAAGCAGGCGGTAAGTAGGGCGGAGGGTTGCCACATCGAACTCCACGCAGGCATTCTCAATGCCCTCCCTGCCAAAGGCAAAGGTCTTCAGCTCTGAGTAATGGGTGGTTGCCAGCACAGTGGCCTTGATGGTCAGCAGCCGCTCAAGAATGGCCATAGCCAGGGCCGCCCCCTCCTCCGGGTCCGTGCCTGCCCCCAGCTCATCCAGCAGCACCAAATCCTCCGGCTCCACCTTGTCAAGGATGGAAACCAGGTGAGTCATATGGGCGGAGAAGGTACTGAGGCTCTGCTCGATGCTCTGCTCATCGCCAATATCCGCGTAGATGTTGTTGTACACGGCAATCTCCGAGCCGGATTCCACCGGCAGGAAAAGCCCCGACTGGGCCATCAGCACCAGAAGGCCGAAGGTCTTCATGCTGACGGTCTTGCCCCCTGTGTTGGGGCCTGTCACCAGCAGCATGCTGTAGCTGTCACCGATGGTAATGTCAATAGGCACTACCTTGTCGGCTGGCAGCAGGGGATGCCGGGCAGACATGAGCTTTGTCACTCCAGCTTCGTTCAGCACCGGCTCCGTGGCTTTCATCTCATAGGCCAGATCTGCCTTGGCAAAGGCGACATCCACCTCCGCCATGATTTCGCAGTTGTCCATCAGCTGGCTGTCGTTCTTCCGAATCTTCTGGGAAGCTGCCCGGAGGATGCGCTCCACCTCGTGGCGTTCCGCCGCCGTCAGCTGCTTGATGTCGTTGTTCAGGTTCACCACTGCCATAGGCTCTATGAAAAGGGTGGAGCCGGTGGCGGACTGGTCATGGACAATGCCCGGGAAGTACTGGCGGTACTCCTGCTTCACCGGCAGCACATAGCGGTCACCCCGCATGGTGACGATGGCCTCCTGAAAATACTTCTGGTACTCATTGTTGTGCAGGAGACCTGCCAGATGGTCCTTGATTTTGGCCTGGCTGCTCCTGATTTCCCGGCGGATGCGCTTCAGCTCCACGCTGGCATCGTCCCGGAGATTGCCATGCTCGTCCACGATGTGCTCCAGATCCTTTTCCAGCTGGCCAAGGATTTCCAGGCTGCGGGCCCAGTTCTTCAAAATCGGGGCCTCCGCCTCCAGCTCCTTGAAGAAACGCTTCATCTCCCGCATGGCGTACATGGTGGTGAGAATGTCAAGAAGCTCGTCAGGAGCCAGCACAGCCCCCAGGCCCACCTTCTTGATGCTTTCCCGGATATCCTTGATGCCACCCAGGGGCGGCTGGGCGATAGAGGACACATAGACCGCCTCCGCCGTCTGCTGCAGCCTCTCCCTGACTTCCTCCCTGTCGCCGGAGGGCAGGAGGCCGCCAGCCAGCTCCTTGCCCAGGATGGTGCCTGCCTTTTCCCTGAGCTTTGACAGGATACGCTTGTATTCTAAAACCTTAAATGATTCCTGTTCCACTTATAATACTCCTCTAAAGTAATGGCCTCTGGTGATATTCTCCCCCTCCAGCTGCTGCAGTACCTTTTTCTCAGCCTCTGTCAGCTCTGCCGGATAGGCCATGTACTTCCTGTAGTTCCTTACTGTCTTTCTCAGCTGCCCCTCATCCATGTACCTGCCGTCAAGCCGCAGGCAGCTGATGCCCATGTCCCGGAATTTCATGGCATGGGGCAACATGCTGAGGCGGCTGCCGTTCAAAAGGTGCATGTGGCAGTACTGGTCCATCACCAATGGGAATTTTACGTCCTTCCTGTCCTTCAGGAAAAAGCTCTTGCCGCTAGTGACGCATGGTGCGCCGCAGCTGCCCCTGTCCAGTCCCCCCAGGAAGCTGCCTGTGCAGCAATACTCGGACACCATCAGCTCCAGATTGCCATCCACCAGGCACTCCACAGGCATAGGTGACTGGCCTGCCAGGTCAGCCAGCTGCGCCATGTTCAGTTCCGGTGACAGGACGGCACGGCTGATGCCCAGCTCTGCCAGATGCCTCAGTGCCTCAATGTTGTAGCTGATGAGGGAGAAATCCGCCTCCACCGGCAGGTCAGTCAGCTGCCTTGCGGCATAGAGGCTGCCGATGTTGTGAACGCTGATGCCGGCTGCCCCCAGCTCCCTGATGCTTTCCAGCCATTTGTGAAAAGCTGGCAGCTCACCGTCACGGATGATGCGGGGGGTGTTAAAGACCACCTCTGCCCCTGCTGCCCTTGCCAGCTTCACTGCCATCTCATACATAGGCAGGGTAACGGCCTCGTGGCGGTAATTCTCGCCGCCGAAGACGATGCGGCCCGCACCGCCGTCAAGGGCTGCCGATAGCTTGGCCAAATCATCTGCCACCACGGTAATGCCTGTTTCGCCACGGTTCCGGCACCTGCTATTTTCAGTCTGTCGGCATAATTCACTGGCAGTTTCACCAGCCTTAGGGCTCCTGATATTTTCAGGGACAGTTTTTTCTATAACGCTATAGAAATTGGCAAGGCCTGCCCGGACGGCAGCGGAAGCTTCCGCCCTTGCCTTATCTGCTTCTGCCTGAAAATCTGCCAGCCGCATATTTTCCAGCTGTTCCACACATTTTCTGCGCACCTCGTTCAGCTCGCTGACAGGCACCATCACATCACCGCTGATTTCTGCCTTTAGCTCAGTCAATGTGAAAATGCTGGTGCCCAGGCGGCCTATCTGCTTCATGAGGGTTTCCTCCGTCAGGGGACGCTTCATGGCCGCCTGCCCGATAAACTCCGTCTCCGCCTCGGCTGTATGGCCCTCATCATCGGTGAGGCTGAGGTAAAGGGTCTGTCCCACGGCTGCCCGAACCTGCGCCCTGACGCCAAAGCGGCGCACCGGGGCCCCGGTGCTGTACATGGCCTTGGCAGACTCCATCAGCTGCCCGTCATAGACCTTGAATACCCTGTCCCCGGGGAACACGCGCCCCTTCACGGTGAGGGCCACCATGTCACCTGCCGCCGCCTTTTCTACCGGCAGCAGATTCTGCATGTGCAGGCTGCCGGCATTTTTCCCAGGGTTCTTCGCCTGATTCTTATCCTGCTTTTTCCTAGCGTCTTTGCTGATGTTTTTCCTGGCATTTTTAGGGTTATCCTTGCCCCTGATACCTGTTACCAGCTGCATATCCTGCACGGTGGCAGTCACCCTGCCCCCCACCTTTACCCAGAAATCCACCTGGTCGCCTGCACTGATATCATCTGACAGCCTGAGAACCGCCAGGCCGCTGTCCTCCGTCAGGGGATGGTATTCCTGCACCCGGCCCAGCATCAGCCCCCGGTTGTTGGGACGCTTGTCGCTCATCATATTGCGCCCCTGCTTTTTTTCCAGATAGGCGGTGGTGAAATCTCGGTTGAAAATCTGTGCCAGGGCCCGGCTGTCCTCCTCCGGCACGGCAAAATCTCCTGCCAGGCAGCTGTCCACCGCCCGGCGATAGCAGCCCACCGCCACTGCCACATACTCAGGCCGCTTCATCCGCCCCTCGATTTTTAGCGACGTCACTCCGGCGGCCAGAAGCTCCGGCAGCAGGCTGATGGTATTCATATCGCGAGGGCTCAGCAGGTATTTGCCTGCGCTGTCCCCCAAAAGGTCATTGTCCTTTTCGTCCACCAGCGTATAAGGCAGGCGGCATGGCTGGGCACAGCGTCCCCGGTTGCCGGAACGTCCCCCGATCATGCTGCTCATCAGGCACTGGCCGGAGTAGCAGACACACAGTGCCCCGTGGACGAATACCTCTATCTCCGCCTTTGCCTCAGCGCAGATATGGCGCACCGCCTCAAGAGTCACCTCACGGGACAGCACCACCCTGCTAAAGCCCAGGGCTTCCAGTGCCCTGACGCCGTCCAGGTTGTGCACCGTCATCTGGGTGCTGGCATGCATGGGCAGCTCCGGCACGGTTTCCCGGACAATCCGTGCCGCCCCCAGGTCCTGTACCAGCACTGCATCCGCCCCTGCCTCATAGAGAAAGCGCAGGTACTTTTTCAGCTCCGGCAGCTCCCGGCTATCCATGATGGTGTTCACTGTCACATGCACATGGACGCCCCTGAGATGGGCAAAGCGGATGGCCGCCCTCATGCCCTCCTCATCAAAATTGTCCGCATAGGCACGGGCCCCAAACATATTGCCTGCCAGATAGACAGCATCCGCACCGCTTTCCACTGCCGCTACTAATGCTTCCCGGCTGCCAGCCGGTGCCAAAAGCTCAATCACAACTAAAACCTCCGTACAGTCCTCATTACTGCTGCCTGCTACACAATGCTTAACTCATGCTTTCTGAAAATCTTTTATATCACTTTCTGCTGAAAGCAGCACTACACAATGCTCAACTCATTGTTTCTGATAATCCCTATGGGCTTTTTACCTTCTGCCCCGGACGCCGTTTTTCGCCCTGTCCCTCATGCGGCGTGACCGGCTGTTGCGCCCCTTGTGCTCCGCACCCTTGCGGTTGGCGTAGCGGCTCTTTGCCTTCCTGGCCTGCTCCTTCTCGGCAGCGGCACGTTTGGCGGCCAGCTCACGCTCACGCTTTTCCCGCTTCAGCCTGGCGGCCAGGCTGCGGCCGGACACATCCTTCTGAATGTGGTTCTTGATGCCTGCCTCAATACGCCTCAGCTGGGAATACTGACGGGCGTTGACAAAGGTGATCGCCACACCCTGCTGGCCAGCCCTGCCGGTGCGGCCAATGCGGTGAATATAGCTTTCCGTATCCCTCGGCATGTCGTAGTTGAACACATGGGTTACGCCCTCAATATCCAGCCCCCTGGCGGCAATATCCGTGGTCACCAGAATCTGCAGCTTTGCCTCACGGAATTTTCTCAGCACGTTGGTGCGCTGCAGCTGGGACAGCTCCCCATGCAGCTCGTCTGCCAGATAGCCACGCCTTGCCAGCGCCATAGCCACCTGGGAAACCCGGCCCCTGGTGGAGCAAAAGACCATAGCCAGATAAGGGTTCTGCTCATTAATCAGCTCACAGAGCTTATCCAGCTTGGAATCCTCCACGGTGTCCACAATGCGCTGCTGAATGTTGTCCAATGTAATGTTTTCCGTCTTGATGATAACGTGCTGGAAATCCGTCATGTAGCGATGGGCCAGTGCCTTGATTTTGTCCGGCATGGTGGCGGAAAACAGCATGATCTGCCTGTCCCTGGCCATAGTGGACAAAATCTGCTCCACATCCTCCAGAAAGCCCCGGCGCAGCATCTCGTCCGCCTCGTCCAGCACAATCCTGTTGGTGGTGGCAAAATTGATGGTCCTGCGCCGCATGTGGTCCAGAATCCTGCCGGGGGTGCCAATAATCACATGGGGCTCCCTGCCCAGCTTCTGCTTCTGCCTTTCTATGTCCTGACCGCCATATATGGCCAGGGAGCGCACGCCCTCTGCCTTGCCCAGCAGGGCTGCCACCTTGGCAATCTGCAAGGTCAGCTCCCTGGTAGGGGTCAGAATCAAGGTCTGGATGTTGTCTGCCTGAACTTTTATCTTGTCGTACAGGGGCAGCAGGAATGCCAATGTCTTGCCTGTGCCTGTCTGGGCCTGTACGATGGTGTCCCTGCCGTTCCTGAGGGCAGGAATGGCTTCCGCCTGCACAGGAGTTGGCGCCTTGATGCCCATGCGGGCCAGCACGGCGCAGAGGCCCTCGGACACGCTCAGTTCATTGAATGAAGTGATTTTATTCTCCATGATTTATCCTCTTATCGCAATATTCTATAAGTGATATGGCTATCCTAACGAAAACCCGCACTCGCTAAGAAGCAAGGCGCGACAAGGGTTTTCTTTTGGGTATAGCCATATCACTTTTGCTTCGTGCAAACCTGAAAAGCTTAACGAAATAACGATGTTTGCAGATTTAAGTACTTACAAATCTGCACGAACGGCAAGCGGTGTGGATATAGCCTAAGAAAACCTTTGTTGTGCCTCGGTACTTAACAATTTGCAAGCCGCAGGCGCAGCAAGAGTTTAGCACCGCTAGGCACAACGAGGAGCGAGAGCGTGTTTTCGTGGCTATATCCATGCCGCTTGCCCATATCCACAATGAATTGAAATGAGCCGATGGCATACGTCATCGACTCATGTTTACTGCTATAGAAAACTAAAAGCTTACTCTGCCTCGTACATCTTGGCCAGCCTTGCCTGCACTTCCTCGTCAGCCAGGAAGTCATCATAGCTGGTAAGCTTGTCAAAGACGCCTGCAGGAGTCAGCTCAATGATGCGGTCGGCAATAGTCTGCACAAACTGATGGTCATGGGAAACGAACAGCAGAGTGCCCTTGAAGGCAATCAGTCCGTCATTCAGGGCCGTAATGGACTCCAAATCCAGATGGTTGGTCGGCTCGTCCATCAAAAGCACGTTGGCACCGCTGAGCATCATCTTGGACAGCATGCAGCGCACCTTCTCGCCGCCGGAAATAACGGAGGCTTTCTTCAGGCTTTCCTCGCCGCTGAACAGCATGCGCCCCAAAAAGCCGCGGACGAAGGATTCATCCGGGTCCTTGGAATACTGGCGCAGCCAGTCGGTGAGGCTCAGCTCGCAACCCTCAAAATACTTGGTGTTGTCGTTAGGCAGGTATGCCTGGGTGGTGGTAACGCCCCACTTAAAGGAACCCTCGTCCGGCTCCATCTCCCCCATCAGAATCTGGAACAGGGCAGTCTTGCCTGCGCTGTTAGGGCCGGTAAAGGCAATCTTCTCGCCCTTCTTCACGGTAAAGGAAACATTGTTCAGCACCTTTTCCCCGTCAATGGTCTTGGAAATGCCATCCACCAGCAGCAGCTGGTCGCCAGCCTCCCGGTCAGGGGTAAAGGCGATATACGGATAGCGGCGGGAAGACGGCTTGATATCCTCCAAAGTAATCTTATCCAAAAGCTTCTTGCGGGAAGTAGCCTGCTTGGATTTGGAAGCGTTGGCCGCAAAACGGGCAATAAAGGTCTGCAGTTCCTTGATTTTTTCCTCTTTTTTCTTGTTGGCGTCCTTGGCCAGCTGCAACGCCAGCTGGCTGGAATGATACCAGAAGTCATAGTTGCCCACATAAAGCTGAATTTTGCCAAAGTCAACATCTGCAATATGGGTGCAGACCTGATTCAGGAAATGGCGGTCATGGGAAACCACGATAACGGTGTTCTCAAAGCCAGCCAAAAAGTCCTCCAGCCAGTTAATGGAAGCCAGGTCCAGATGGTTGGTAGGCTCGTCCAGCAGCAGGATATCAGGATTGCCAAAGAGTGCTTGGGCCAGAAGCACCCGCACCTTCAGGGCAGGGTCCAGCTCGGACATCTTCTGATAGTGGTATTCCTCGCCGATGCCCAGGCCGTTCAGCAGCTTGGCTGCATCGGACTCGGCATCCCAGCCGTTCAGCTCCGCAAACTCAGCCTCCAGCTCACCGGCACGGATGCCGTCCTCATCGCTGAAATCAGGCTTGGCGTAGATGGCATCTTTCTCGTCCATAATGTCCACCAGATGCTGGTTGCCCATGATGACGGTGCGCAGCACCTCATACTCGTCATAGGCATAATGGTCCTGCTTCAAGACGGACATGCGCTCCCCGGGGGTAATATCGATGGAGCCCTTGGTTGGCTCAATATCGCCGCTCAGGAGCTTCAGGAAAGTGGACTTGCCGGCGCCGTTGGCACCGATGACGCCATAGCAGTTGCCCGGCGTGAACTTGATGGATACATCCTTGAAGAGGACGCGCTTGCCAAATTGCAGTGTTACACCGCTAGTTGAAATCATTGTTACTTATACCTCGCAAATTCTAAATTTATTACTCATCTGCCAATATCAGGAATTGATAATTCCCTTGTAATAATCGTTTAATATGCTCTGGCCATAGCCTACCCCCGGCACCGCCCAGCGGCCATTCAAATCCTGCCACCTGGTCAGGGTTTTCTCCCCGTAGGAATTGCGCACCAGGTCATAGCGCGGGTCTACGATATTGTCATCAGGCTTTTCCGTGGAAGCGTATGCCAGCAGGTGCTGGATATGGGCCTTTACCCCCAGCCGCGGCGTGGCAAAATAAGCTCCCCGCACGGTAGCACTGGTAGTGCCCAGGCCGCAGTAGTTGTTCTGCGCCGGTACCACTGTGCCGCCATACCTGAAATAGCCTGTCTCCTTCAATGCCTGGGCAAAGGCAATATCAGGGCGGATGCCTGCCCGGCTGCCTTCCTCATAGTAGTATGCCACCAGCTCCTGGGGAGAAACGTTCAGCTTAGGATAAGGGTTGTTTCTCAGGAGATAGCGGACGCACTGCTCCTGAGTGGCAACAGCTCCCCCCATAATCATATTATCATCGCTGCTCATCACTGACTCTGCCGGCTTTGGCGGCTGGAACTGCTCAGGATGCAAAATCCGCTGGATGCGCTCCTGCAGGCTCAGCTTCTTTTCCAGCTGACCTGCAGCTGACATAGCCTCTACGCCATCATCAGCCACCTCGTTCCTGTCCATGACATCCCCTGAGCGCAGGGATTTGTGCCTATCCGTATTGACTACCGTAGAACCCACAGCCTGCACATTACCGGATCTCTTGGCATCCCTGATGGCTGCAGCATCTGCACTGCCTGTACCAAGCCACAATAAAACACTTAAACCGCAAGCAACAACTGATAATAACCTCTTACCTCTCAAAATCACTGCCCCCAAAACAATAAAAACCAAAAACAACTAAACAACCAAAAACAACGTTTTAACTCACTTACGTTATACAACGACACATATCATATCACGAAACCTGCATTATATGCAAGCCAATATCAGTCGCAGCCTGATATCTGCCATGACCTGATGGCAATAGGGCGGCTTCATATATCATGCTCCGTATTCATGGACCTGGCCAGGATATCCCTGCCCAGCACGGTGACGGAGTAATACAGCCCCACGAAAAATGGCAGGTATTCCGCAATAAACCGCCACGCCACTGCCAGCACCCCCACAGTACCTGCCGGTACGCTGTCAGCAAACAGCAGCACAAAGCCACCCTCTGCAATACCTGCCCCCCCCGGCGTAGGGGAAAAGTACAGCAGGATATTCAAAAACATCATGCGCCCCATGACGGTCAGCCAGTCCACGTCCGCCCCCAGCCCCAGCATCAGGCAGGGCACCACCATGTAGATGAAGATCAGGCTCAGGCCGGACTCAAAGAAAACCCGCACCATAGACCTGGGCGAGGAAGCCAGCAGCTGAATGCCCGTCTTGCAGTCCCGGTACACCTGCAAAAAATGCTTGCGCATCACATGGGAGGAAATCCGCTTGGAAATCCTCACTGCCGCATAATCAAAGGCATTGTTGCGGATGCCGTACACCAGAATGCCCAGCACCAGCAGCAGGATGCTGCCCGTTATCACCATCACATCATTGGACACCCCCGGCAGGATGCCCTCATCATGGAGAAACACGAAGGGCAGGCAGCAGGCCAGGAACAGGATGGACACAATGGTGCGCACCATAGCCAGCACGGCTGCCTTGCCGGCAGGCACCCCCGCTTTCTGGAGAAACATAATCTGGGCGATGGCGCCAGCTGCCGCCCCGGGCCCCAGCATGGCCAGGAAATAATTGCCGAAAACCACCTGCACCGACTGCTTCAGGGTGATTTTTTCCCCGGAAATCTTTACCATGTGCATGAGCCGCGTGCCGTCCAGCACCAGCCCCACGCTGATGGCCAGGATTGCCAGCAGCACCGACCAGGGCTGGAAGACATGGAGATTGGCGATGGTGTTGATGTCCACAGTAAAGTATATTACTGCCCCGGAAATCACAAGGACAAACATTGTCAAAAGAAAAATCCGCACACAGACTTTATTCATCGGTTAACTCCTTAAAGGATATAAGCCTAATATTCTGCTCCCTGAGATAAGCCATAGCCTGCCCGGAGGTTACGGAAGCCAGCTCCTCCTCCCAGTGATACTGCCAGTCATAGAGGCTGCCCAGCACACCGGCATCAGCACCGGGATGAACCATGATTTCGGAGGTGCCCTCCGGCAAAGCCTTCAGTATGTTCATAAAGTATTTTTCTTCCATGTGGCCCCCTGCCAGCATGCCAAAAAAGCTGTCAGGCATAGCTATATTATAGCATTTTGCCTGCCTGCGGGCCAGCATGGCACAGGCTGTCAGGCCGCATTTTGCCACCCGGCGGAAGGCTCCGGAAGGGTAGCCGCCCCCAAAGAGAAACGCCTCTCCCGGATAGCGCATGCGCCGGATGCCGTACTTCTTCATCAGCTCCAGGCAGATGGCCGTAATGCCCGGCAGGGTATGCAGGTGCTGATGGCTGTCCAGATGGGTGATGTTCAGCCCCAGGGACATGGCACTGGCTATCTGGGCCTCGCACTCGGCGTAGAGCTGTGCTTTGTCAATTCTGCCCAGCAGGTAGTTCTTGATGAAGACCATGTGGTCAGCGTGAAATTTGCCGTCTTCTGCCAGCAGGGTGGAAACCTTTTCCCTGGGCAGCAGGGGATTTTCCGCCACCAGCGTCAGGTGGATGCCGATTCCCAGCCCGGGATTTTCCCTTGCCAGCTGGCTGGCTTCCTCCACAGCCGCCCCTGTGGGCATCAGGGAGGTACTGCGTATGCAGCCCTTTTGATAGCCCCGGATGACTGCCTTATTTACTTCCCTATGGAGACCGAAATCATCGGCATTTACAATCAGTCTTTTCAAAGTTCTTTCACCTGTTATCTCTTAGTATGCTCTTGCTATGCTGCCCCAAAGCATCATGATACAACTTCTTCGTGAGCCGCGTAGGCACTGTGGTTGTGGATGGATTCAAAGTTCTCGCACTCCAGGGAGAACCACTCTATTCCCGGAAGTCCCCTTAGTGCTAACACGCCATCCCTGAGAATGTCTTCCACGAATTTGGGATTTTCGTAGGCTGTTTCCGTGACAAATTTCTCGTCCTCCCGCTTAAGCAGGGGATAAATCTGGCAGGAGGCCTGCTTTTCCATCAGTTCTACCAAATCCTCGATGAGGATGCACTCATTCTGGGAATGAAACCTGACCTGCACATCCATGACTCCCCGCTGGTTGTGGGCCCCGTACCGGGAAATCTCCTTGCTGCAAGGACAAAGGGACGTATATGGCAGCCTTACGCCAAGGGTGAAGCGCAGGCCGCCCCCCTGCTCCATGTCACCGGCAAAGAAACAGTCCACGTCCAGCACGGATTGCCTGCCGCTGACGGGGGCTGTCCTGTCCACGAAATACTTGAAGTCGATGCGGATGGAGGCAGACTCCGCCTGCAATTTGTCCAGGGCTTCCTGCAAAATCTCTGCCAGTTCCGGCTCGGCCACAGGCTTCTTGGACCAGGGATTGAGTATCTCCAGGAAGCGGCTCATGTGAGTGCCTTTGTATTCCATTGGCAGTGCCACCGTGAAGCATGCCCTTGCCACTGCCTGCTGATAGCCCCCGTCCTTGGTCTTGATGAGAAACGGCAGGCAGGCTTCCTTGATGCCTACCCTCTGTATGGAAATGCCACGCTGGTCTGTACTGCTCTGAACATCCTTCATCCTACCCCTCCTAAAATGTGCTTTATACGACGTAATATGCCTTTATTTATACCACTATACCAGGTAATATGCCTTTAATATGACATGATAGTACCCATGAAAACACGCTCGCGCTCCACGTTGTTCCTAGCGGTGCTAAGTTCTCGCTTCGCCTGACGGCTTGCGAATCACTAAGCACCGAGGAACAACAAAGGTTTTCTTAGGGTACATATCATGTCATCCCCGGCATATTATGACGTATATCGAATCATAACCGCCACTACGATATTCTATAACATATACTTGTCATCTACTGTAGTACATTCTATATGATATGTACTCTATGTGTATTTTGTTAATTCGATATAGTTTCATACTCTACAGGATCTTTTACGCCTGCTTCGGCGAAGCCCTTCAGGCGCAGCTTGCAGCTGTCGCAGACGCCGCAGGCTTTGGCACCGCCCTTGTAGCAGCTGTGGGTAAACTGCAGCGGCGCACCTAACTTGCTGGCCAGCTGCACGATTTCCTTCTTGGTCAAATCCTGCAACGGCGTTTCAACCCTGATGTGCCTGCCGTCAGCTGCCCCTGCCTTGGTGGCATAATCTGCCAATGCCTGGAATTTCTGAATAAACTCAGGGCGGCAGTCAGGATAGCCGGAGTAATCAACGGCATTGACACCGATAAAGATATGGTCTGCCCCAATAACCTCCGCATAGCCCAGGGCATAGCTCAGGAAGGTCAGGTTCCTGGCCGGTACATAGGTGACAGGAATGTCGTTGTCCTCATGCACTATCTCCCCATCCGGCACCTGAATGTGGCTATCCGTCAGGGCGGAGCCGCCTATCTGCTCCATGTTGGTCTCTATGATTAAATGCTTTTTTACTTTGTAAAAATCAGCTACTTTCTTGGCGCCTTCCAGCTCAATGCTGTGGCGCTGGTGATAGTTGAAGCTGATAGGGTACAATTCGTAGCCCTGTTCTTTAGCTACCGCCATGCAGGTGGTTGAATCCAGCCCGCCTGATAATAATATTACTGCTTTCTTCATGCCTATATTTCCTTCGTTAAACCTATGAATACCTATATACGCGGAGCAGTGCCATCGCCCCATATTTCATGTAGCCAGTCATGGCATTGCCTACGAAAAGTAGAATGTGCAGCATTGCGGAGCAGTGACAGTGCCATCGCAGGTACGCTCGCGCTACGGCGTTGAGCCTAGCGGACACTAAGCTCACGCTGCGCCTTACGGCTTGCGTATCGCTAAGTGCCGAGGCTCAACAATGTACCTGCTATGGCACCGCCACAGCTCCTTGCTGTGTGCTGTAATCGAACTATCGCGAAACAGTCATGGCATGTACCCAACGAAAACCTTTGTTGCGCCTCGGTGCTTAGTGATTCGCGAGCCGTCAGGCGAAGCGAGAACTTAGCACCGCTAGGCACAACGAGGAGCGAAAGCGTGTTTTCGTGGGTACTGCCATGACTAGACAATAATACGACAATACGATAACACAATCATACACGCACAATGCACGATGCTGCTGCCTCACGCTTTTCCGTGCAATGCCTTAATCGTAGCCGGTATATCCTTGCTCTTGTACACGGCGGAGCCTGCCACCAGCACAGTAGCCCCTGCATAAATAATTTCCTGGGCATTGGCCTCGGTCACGCCGCCGTCAACTTCCAGCTCAGCCTGAGAGCCGCAGGCATCCATAGCAGCCCGCAGCCTGCGCAGCTTGCTAAGGGAGGCCGGGATAAATTTCTGGCCGCCATAGCCCGGATTTACAGACATTACCAGCACCAGATCCACATCAGCCAAAAGCTCCTCCACCATAGCCACAGGGGTGCCAGGGTTCAGGGAAATACCTGCCTTGCAGCCTGCGGCATGGATAGCCTGAATCACCCTATGGGGATGCTTGGCCGCCTCCACATGGAAGGTGATAATATCTGCACCAGCCTTGGCAAAGGAATCAATCTGGGTATCAGGATGCTCCACCATGAGATGCACATCAAACACCGCATCAGTCACAGGGCGGATTGCCTTCACAATCCCGGCGCCCAAGGTAATCTCCGGCACAAAAGTGCCGTCCATCACATCAATGTGCACATACTCTGCCCCTGCATCCACAACCTTCTTTACCTCAGCCCCCAGATTGGCAAAATCCGCGGAAAGGATGGACGGAGAAACTTTGATCATATCAGTACGCCTTCTTTCTTTCATTTATGGTCTGCAAAATATTCAGATACGCCTCATAGCGCTCACGGCAGATGCCGCCGGCCTCCACTGCCTCCTTGACGGCGCAGTCAGGCTCATGGCTATGGGTGCAGGTATTATAGTAGCACTTTTCAATATAAGGGCGGAACTCAGGAAAATACCAGGCCAGCTTGGACTTGTCCAGCTGTTCCAGCTCTGCCGCGCTGAAGCCCGGGGTATCCACCACCGTGCCTCCCCCCTCAAGAGGCAGCAGGCAGGCAGCCCTGGTGGTATGCTTGCCCCGCTTGATTTTATCGCTGATTTTACCGGTAGCCAGCTGCAGCCTCTCATCGATGACATTCAAGAGGGAGGACTTGCCCACCCCTGAGGGACCGGCAAAGACAGTCACCTTGCCGGAAAGCAGCGCCCTCAGGTCAGCTATGCCCTGCTTTTCATGAGCAGACACCAGAAGCAGCCTGTAGCCAGCCTCCCCATAAGCCTGCAAGAAGCTTTCCTGTGCCGCCTCCGGCAGCAGGTCGCACTTGTTGATGCAGATGACGATTTCCGGGATGCCTGACCATTCAGCCAGCACCAGAAAGCGGTTCAAAAGCAGCTCATTCAAATCAGGCTGCCTTGCCGCAAAGGTAACAATCACCTGGTCGATATTGGCCACGGCAGGCCGCAGCAGCAGGCTTTTCCGGGGCAGGCAGCTTTCAATCACGCCGGTGCCGTCCTCCAGCAGCTCATACTCTACATAGTCGCCGGGCACCACCGCTCCCTTATGCCGCTTGAGGCGCCCCCGCAGGCGGCAGGAAAGGAGCTCATCTCCCTCCCTGCCCGTCTGCAGGTAGTAAAAGCCATTATACATTTTGATTACTTGTGCTTGTGCCATGAAAAAATCCTCGCATCATTCCAGCTTGACAGTCAGCTTGCTGGAATCTGTCTTCTGCTTGGCAGTAGCTGGGGACTCCGTTGGGGCGCTAGGCTGAGGCTGCGGCTCCGCTTTTGCTGCAGCTGCCTTGCCTGAGGAAATCACCAGGCTGACACTGCCCCCCTCTGCCACTGCGGCACCGGCGGCAGGGCTCTGGCTGATGACAGTCCCCTTAGGCTTGCTGCTGGCTTCCTCCGTAACGCCCCCCAGGCTCAGGCCGTTGGCCTCCAGGTTGGACTTGGCGCTCTCCACGCTGAGGCCGGCATAGTTCTGCACGGTCACATCCTTTGCTTTCTCCCCCAGGCTGACAGTTATATCCACCGACTGCCCCTTGGTAATCTTGGAGCCGCTCCTCGGGTCCTGGCTGATGACAGTACCGGCAGGCTCCTTGGCATTTTCCTCAAAGACTGCCCCCACCTTCAGCCCCATCTTCTTCAGCTTTTCTTCCGCGTTGCTGCGGCTCATGCTCTTCAGGTCAGGCATAGTCAGCTCCTCGCCTCCCTTGCTGATGGTGATGGTCACCAGCCGCTGCTCCTTGACCCTTGCCCCGGCCTCCGGGTACTGGGAAACCACCTGCCCTGCCGGTACCGAGTCATCGTTGGACTCCACCAGCTTCACCCGCAGGTTCTTGTCCTCCAGCATCTGCTGTGCCACCACGGAGGATTTGCCTACCACATCAGGCACATCCACCTCCGCCGAGCTCCAGAACTTGCCAAAAGACAGGAAGGAACCCACAAAAAAGCCCATCATCAGGATGCCCACCAGCACGGCAATAAACTTCTTGGACTTAAAAATAGAAGTCTCCTTTTCCTCCGCATAAGGCAGCTCCGGCTGGTAATACTCCCTCTTCTGCCGAGGCTGCGGGGCAGCCTCAGGCTGATTTGCCATCATCTCCGGGGTAATCCGCGGAATAATCCGGGTGGCAAAAGGGTCCTGGGCAGCTGCCCCCTCCCCGGCGCTTTTGTCTGCCAGCATGCCCTTTGCCTGGTTCAAATCCTCATACAGCTCCGTACTGCTAGGACGGGTCATAGGGTCCTTGGACATGGCCTTCTGAACAATAGCCTCCAGAACTGGCGGAATGGACGGCTGTAGCTGGCGCACCGGCACCGGCTCCTCCTGCAGATGCTTCAAAGCGATGCCGATAGGCGTCTCCCCGTTGTAAGGCAGCTGGCCGGTAAGCATCTCATACAGCACCACCCCCAGGGAGTACACATCGGACTTGGTGGTAATGGCCGTGCCCTTGGCCTGCTCCGGGGAAAAATAATGCACGGAGCCCATGACGCTGCCGCTGTAGGTCATGGTAGAGGCGGACACCGCCCTGGCGATGCCAAAATCCGTCACCTTCACATGGCCGTCCGGCATCACGAGGATATTGTGGGGCTTGATGTCGCAGTGCACCAGATTGTTGCGGTGGGCTGACTCCAGCGCGCTGGCAATCTCCCTGGCAATACGCACCGCCTCAGATGGCTCCAGCCGTCCCTTCTGCTGGATGACCTCCTTCAGGGTAGGCCCTGATACATATTCCATGACGATGTACTGGCTGCCGTCTTCCTCCCCTACATCATAGATATTGACAATATTAGGATGGGCAAGCTTGGCTGCGCCGGTAGCTTCCCTACGGAATTTCTCCACAAATTCTGCATCATTGGCATACTGCTGATGTAAAATCTTTACAGCTACAGCCCTGTCCAGCAGCTTGTCATGTGCCTTGTACACATCAGCCATACCACCGCCGCCAATCAGTTCCTGCAGCTCATAGCGCCTGGCTAAAACCCGCTGTATCATTAGACATAACCCCCTACAAACAAAATCTATCACAATCCAAAATAGTCAAATTTATATATTACGGTCTTAGACCGGTACCATCTGTCATCTATCCTGCAGGGCCAGGATAAGCCGCCTGGCCACCGCCGCCGCCACGGCACCGCTGCCGCAGTTCTCCACGATGACGGCAAAGGCCACAGTGCGCCCCCCTGTCTCAGCAGTGCCCATAAACCAGCCATGCTCGGCTCCTGAGCTGTTTTCCGCCGTGCCGGTCTTGCCGGTCACCCGGATGCCGGAGACGGCTGCTGCGCCGCCGGTGCCGTTTTGCACTACGTTCTCCATGAAGCCGCTGATGAGGGAGGCACGCTGCTCTGTGGTGGCATCACGCCACTTGACAGGAGAAGCCTTCCTGAGGACAACCCCCTGGGGGGAAATAACCTCATCCACCAGATAAGGCACCATCATCCTGCCGCCGTTGGCGTAGGCACTGGCCAGCATGGCCATCCTGAGGGGCGTCACCAGCAGCTCCCCCTGGCCGATGCCTGTCTGGGCCGTATCGCCGTCCCCCAGCTCACCAAATTTGGGCAGATGGCACCTGCTTTCCTGAATCTCACCGGTAAAGGTATCGGCAAAGCCGAACCGCTGGAAGGCGTCATCCAGGCCGCTGCCGTGCATGCGCATGGCAAGGGTGCCAAAGGTATAGTTGCAGGAATGGGTCAGGGCTTCCTTGAGGTTTACCCTGCCGTGCACCGCCCCGTGGCTTTCCCCGATGTAGGTATCACCAATCTGCAATCTGCCGCTGCACTCAAAGGTTTCATTAAGGTCCGTCACCTTTTCATCCAGGGCGGCGTCCGCAATCAGCACCTTGATGGTGGAGCCCGGCGGATAGAGGCCGTTGGCAGCCCGGTTCAAGAGCGGGCTGTCCTCCCGCTGGGACAGTTCCGTCCACCTTTTCTCCACGCTGGCAGGGTCCACAGAGGGAGTGCTCACCATAGCGATGACGCCCCCGGTAGCCGCATCCAGCATCACCGCGGCACCACGGCTGCCCTCCAGGGCATCATAAGCCGCCTGCTGCACCCCGGCATCTACGGTCAGGTGGATGTCGTTGCCCCGGTCAGACTGGAGAAGCTGGCCGGCAGGCCCCAGATTTCTCAGCTGCCTGGACTGGCCCGACAGCTCATCCCCCAAAAGGTTCTCAAGGCCGGAGCTGCCCAGTGCCTCCCCCACATAGCCCGTCACCGGCGCCATAGCCGCCCCGAAGGGATACCGGCGGTCACCGGGAGCGGTGCTGTATGCCAGCTGCTCACCCCGGCAGTCCAGGATTGCCCCCCTGGTTATATCCAGGGAAGCACTGCGGCGGTTCAGGGGATTGTCATTCAGCTCCTCCGCCTGAAACACCTGTATATAAATCAAATAGCAAAACAAAATGCCAAAGCAGCCCAGCAAAAACATGCTACAATGCAGAATCTGCTTTTTCGTTATCTTATCCCCCATCTGCTACTCCTTTTTGGCCATAGACAGCAAAATCCCCAGCATGATAAAGCCGGAAACCATCGAGCTGCCGCCATAGCTGATAAACGGCAGGGTAATGCCTGTCAGGGGCAGGAACTTGGTTACGCCTGCAATAATAATGAACGCCTGCAGATAGAAGCTGACTGAAATGCCTGCGGCAATCAGCATGTAAAGCTCCCGGCGGCAGCTAAGGGCGATGCCCATGCCCCTGTAAAAGAACAGGGTATAGGCCAGCATGATGGCAGTACAGCCAATGAGCCCCAGCTCCTCGCCAATGGCGGAAAAAATAAAATCCGTATGCACCTCGGGAATCAGCCCGGGATGGCCGTGAGCCAGCCCCGTGCCCCAGGTTCCTCCCGCTGCAAAGGCAAACAGGGACTGCACCACCTGGTAAGCCTGGCCGGAAGGGTCCGCCCAGGGGTCCAGCCAAATGTCAAAGCGCACCCTCACATGGCCAAAAAGCTGATAGCTGATCAAGGCCCCCAGGCAGAAAAACGCCAGGGCAATAAACACATAGGATTTGCTGCCGGTGGCCATGTAGGTCATGAACACCGCCAGGCAGAAAAACAGCAGGGCGGAGCCCAGGTCCCGCTGCACCACGAACATCAGGATTGCCATGCCCCAGATGCACAAAAGGGGCGCAATAAACCTGAGGGGCGGCAGCTGCAGCAGGAAAAACCTCCTGCCGGACTCCCTGAGAATATCCTTATGGTCCGACAGGTACGCCGCCAGGAAAAGCACCAGCAGAATCCTGCCGAACTCCGAGGGCTGCACCTGAAAGGGCCCCAGCACCAGCCAGTTCTTGCTGCCGCCAATCTCCGTGCCAAACAGCAGGGAAAGGCACAGCACCAGCAGGGTAAGAATCCCCAGGATGTACTGGTACTGCATCAGCTCCCTGATTTTCCGGGAAAACTGCAGCACCAGCAAAAGCACTGCCAGGCCGATAATCAGCCACCTCAGCTGAGGTATGCACAACACGGGCTTCAGCCTGCCCAGCATCACCACGCCGATGCTGGCAAAAAACATCACGATGGGCAAAAGCCATACATCCTCCGTATAGTTCCCTTTGATGAGGAAGCACTGCACCCCGAAGGCGGCCCCTATGGCCCCCAAAGCCCAGGGCAGCACGCTGTAGTCCGCCGCCGGATACTGCCTCAGCAGCAGGATGCCCAGGCCGCACAGCAGGATGCCGGCATCCGCCCCCAGCAAAACCAGGCTCTTATTCCGCATAATACCTCACCACGATAACAGAAATATTGTCAATGCCGCCCCCGGCCTTGGCGCAATCCACCAAGGAAGCTGCCGGATTGGCGCAGTTCTCAGCCTCCAGCACCGTCCTGATGGCATCCTCCGTCACCATATTGGTGAGGCCATCAGAGCAAAGCAGCAGGATATCGCCATGCTGCAAGCCAAACTCGCCGGTATCCACCTGCACGTATTCATCCACCCCCACGGCCCGCATCAGCATGTTCCGCTTGGGATGGGTTTCCGCCTCCAGGGGGGTGATGCTGCCGCTGTCAATCAAATCATTCACATAGGTATGGTCCCTGGTAATCTGCCGCATGGAGCCCTGCCGCACCAGATACAGGCGGCTGTCCCCTACATGGGCCCATAATGCCTTGTCCCCTTCAAGATGAAGGCAGGTGGCCGTAGTTCCCATGCCCCGGCGCTCCGGGTGCCGCTGGATGCTGGCCAGGATGGCCCTGTTGCCCCGGATGACCATGCCCCGGAGCCCGTCCTGGTCAAGGCTGCCCTCATGCTCCGACAGCAGCTGGTTCATCATGCCCGTGAAGATATGGCTGGCCACCTCGCCTGCCACATGTCCCCCCATGCCGTCAGCCACCACAAAATCGTGAGGCGCCCTGCACAGCAGGCTGTCCTCATTCAGGCTGCGCAGCAGGCCAATATCCGACATTTGAAAAAATCTTATCAACACTATCACCGCCCAAACTGGAAGGTTACCGTTCCTATGCTGATAATATCCCCTGACTGCAAATACTGCCGCCCGGCAATTTCCTGACCATTGACATAGGTTTTATTAACGCTTCCCAAATCTTCTATCACATACAAATTATTCAAGAGCTCTACCCTTGCATGTTTATGTGAAACATAGCCTTCATTGATGACTATGTCATTCCCGGCGCCACGCCCGATGGAAATGCTGTCCCCGAAGGCAAAGCGCCGTCCTATCATGGACTCATCCGCCGCCTCCAGCACCGTCAGCACCGCCTCGGCTGCCGTAATCTCCGTCTCTGCGTAAATATCCTCCACCACCGGCCTGGCAGCTGCCGTCATCAGCCGGGCTGCCCTGTACACAAAAAACAGCAGGAAAAACAGCATCCCGTATTGCAGTGCCACGCTCAGTGCCTTTATGACCACAGCCGTTACCTGCATATATCTCTCACCTCATATAGCCATGAACCCTGTGCCCACAGCCCCTTATACCGCCATAAACCAGCATCAGCATGTCCATAGCCTCTCATATAACCTCGTACAAAAGCACCGTCCCGCCTATGGTAATTTCATCACCGGGCCGCAACAGCTGAGGGGAAACCACCCGCCGTCCGTTGATAAAAGTGCCGTTCAGGCTTTCCGCATCATAGAGGATATGGCGGTGCCTCTCATAGCTGATATAGGCATGGAGCCTGGATGCATTAGTATCCGTCAGGATAAAATCATTGTTCACCCGGCGTCCGATATAAATCTGCTTTTCACCAAATTCCAGATAGGAGTCAATATCAGGCCCCTCCACTGCCAGAAGGCTGACAGTCTTGTACTCAACAGGCAGGTTCAGGGGCGGATTGAACTCAGACTTGTCCAGGATAATGGTGTTGCACTCCACCTGGCTGGGCCTTGCTTCCTCCGGCTCATCGCTAGTAAACTGGGCGGCCACCACGCAGGTTCCCCGTGCCAGGGCGCTGTTGCTGTTGACAGTGATGGAAAGCTCCTCGTCCATGAAGCAATCATTCTGAATGACCAGCTTTTCCGCCTGGACATACAAATCATCCAGGAAGCGGCGGACGCACAGCCTCTGGTAGTCCTCCTCCGTCAGCTCTATATAAAAGCTGTTGGGAACCACGGTCTCCGTCCGGCCCTTCTTCCGGCGGTGCAAAAGCTCCCGCTCCAGCTGCTTCATAATCTCCGACTGCTCCACGGAGCTGCCCAGCTTGCGGTTGAAGAAGCCCTCTATATGCTTTTCTAAAAAGGATTCCAGTCTGCCCATTGACATAAAGACCAAACCTCCTTTGAAAATCCTCTGCCCAATATCCAAAAGGATAATGAAAAATCCTTTATCTTTTAATTTTACATCTACACAGCATTTTAGTAAATAGCTGATTGCCTGTGTAGATTATATTTCATAGAAAGATGCCAACCTTCATTTCATGTGCCTGGTTCATTTTATGTGCTTGTTTCTCAGCTGGCCGCAGGCCGCCTGGATGTCGTTGCCCATCTCCCGGCGCACCGTGACGGCAATGTGATGGTCTGCCAGGTATTTCTCAAAGAACTCAATCCGCGCCAAGGAGGGGCGGTTCCAGTTCCGCTCCGCCACCGGGTTAATGGGAATGAGGTTCACGCTGGCCAGCTGTCCCCGCAGGAGGGCTGTCAGCTCCTTTGCCTGCTGCAAATTGTCATTTACCCCGTCAATGAGGATGTACTCGTAGGTCACCCGGCGGTGAGTCTTCTCGCCATATTCCCTGCCTGCCTTTACCACATCAGCCAGGGGATATTTTTTGTTGATAGGCATCAGCTCCGAGCGCAGCTCCTGCTCCGGCGCATGAAGGGAAATGGAAAGGTTAATGGGCAGCCCTTCCTCCGCCAGCCGGTAGATATGGGGCACAATGCCGGAGGTGGACAGGGTAATGCTCCTGTAGCTCATGCCCAGGCAGTAGTCCTCATGCAAAAGGCGGATGTAGCCCAGCACGTTATCGTAGTTGGTCAGAGGCTCCCCGGAGCCCATGATGACGATGGTGTCCACCTTCTGACCTTCCTCCCGCAGCATATCATTGATGTAGAAGGTCTGAGCCAGCATTTCCCCTGCTGTCAGGTTACGCACCATGCCGTGAAGGGTGGAGGCACAGAAACGGCAGCCCATACTGCAGCCCACCTGGGAAGATACGCAGATGCTGTTGCCATAAGGCTGGCGCATCAGCACTGTTTCCACCCCGGCTCCATCGGAAAAACTCAAAAGAAATTTGCTGGTCCTGCCATCGGCAGAGTCCAGCCTGTCCACCCGCGCCGCCCTGTCAATCACATAGCCGGCCGCCAGCCTGCTGCGGAAATCCTTGGGAAGGTTCTGCATCGCTGCAAAATCCGTCACGCTTTTTTTATACAGCCATTCCGCCAGCTGCTTGCCCCGGAATTTGGGCATCCCCAGGGATACCGCCAGCTCCGTCAGCTCCGTCAGCGTCCTGCCAAAAATATTTTCCATCAAATCAATCTTCTCCTCATGCAGGCAATAAATTTTCCATCAGATCTATTTTTTCCTCATGCAGGCAATAAAAAATCCGTCCGTGCCGTCACGCTGGGGATAAAGCTGCACCATATCCTCATTTCTCGGCACCGGCAGCCTTTCACCGGCATTTTCCAGCACAAATTCCTGATGAGCCTGCAAAAAGCTGTTTACTACCGCCTGATTTTCCTCCCTGGCTATAGTGCAGGTACTGTACACCAGTATACCTCCTGGCTTTACCGCCTCGGCGGCGCTTTGCAGGATGGACAGCTGCAATTCCGGCAGCTCCCGGATAAGCTCTGGCGTCTTGCGCCAGCGGGAGTCAGGCTTGCGTCTAAGCACCCCCAGGCCTGAGCAAGGGGCATCTACCAGCACCCTGTCAGCCTGTCCGGCAAAATCCCTGCCAATGGTCCTGGCATCCTGCAGCCGTGGCTCAATAATCTGTATGCCAAGGCGGTGGGCGTTTTCCATCACCCTTTGCAGCTTGTGCTCATAGATGTCACATGCCACAATACGCCCCCTGTTTTCCATCAGGGCCGCAATATGGGTGGCCTTGCCTCCCGGGGCACTGCATACATCCAGCACCAGCTCCCCCGGCTCCGGTGACAGCACGTGGGCCACCAGCATGGAGCTTTCATCCTGCACCTGGCAGTAGCCCTCCTGCAGGGCGGACATGCTGTCCAAGGCACCATGCCCCTCCAGGATAAAGCCCTCATCTACAAGCCGGGACGGCTGCACCTCCGCACCGGCTGCCACCAGCTGCAGCTTCAATTCGGAAGGGCTGGTTTTCAATGTATTGGTGCGCACGGACAAAGGTGCCTGCTGGTTGTTGAACCGGCACAGCTGCTCCGCCTCGTCATAGCCAAACTCCTTTATCCAGCGGCGCACCAGCCACTCAGGATGCTGCTCCCTCAATGCCAGCTGCACAGTGGCATTACCCTTGCCGGAGGGAAAGTCACCCTTTTCCGGCTCCCTGGCCATAGAGCGCAGGATGCCGTTGACAAAGCCTGCCGCCCCCTTATTGGCAAATTTCTTGGCCAGCTCCACCGACTGGCTGCAAGCAGCAGAGGCAGGTATCTTGTCCATGTAGCGCAGCTGATAGGTGCCCAGCCGCAATATATCCTGCACTACAGGATTAACCTTTTTCCAGGGACGGGAAAGGTATTTTTTGATAATCCAGTCCAGGGTTTCCCCTGCCTTGACGGCGCCGTAGACCAGCTCCGTCACGAACCGCCTGTCCATGTCTGACAGGCCGCCCTGCCTCAGCTCCTTGGCCAGGGCCACGTTGGCGTAGGCGCCCTGCTGATGCACGGCATGGAGGATTTTTAATGCGGCTTCCCTTGCTTTATCCATTAGGTTACTTTCTCCTTATAATTTCTTCTATTGCCTGCCGAAACTCGTCTAAATCTACGTGGGTGTTGTAGCAGGGGCCGTTGGGACGCAGGTTCAGGACGCCCACGGAAGGAATCGGGTATACATCCTGTATGCCGCTGGCCAGGTCACGCTCGCAGGCGATAGCCACTACCGCCTGGGGGCGGATTTTCATGACAGTCTGCCGTGCCAGGGTGCCCCCCGTCACCACGAAGAAATGAAAGCCCATTTCCTCTGCCATAGTCACCAGGGCACCTATATCGCACCTGCCGCAACGCTTGCAGTTATTGGGGTCCCGGGTAATCTTGTGGGGACAGTCCGCCAGCTGCAGGCAGTGAGGCGTCACCACCAGCAGCCTGTCAGGGGGCACCTTCAGATGGCGATTTCTCACTATCTGGTTGCTCACCGCCACAAAGGAGCCCTCAATCCGCCGCCTGTCAATGCCCAGAAGCTTCCCGGCACCTACCGCCACATAAAACAGCATATTCATCAGGGCATAAGTCTGACGGCTGAAGCATCTGGGCACAGGCCACCCCAGCACCCCTGCCAGCATGCTGAAATTGCCCAATGCCAAAAGCCCTGCCACTGTGCCCAGCACCAAGCCAAAGCATAACGGCAGATATTCATTTATTTCCCAAAGCCCCGGATAAGAAATCTTCCACATGATGAGGAAAGCGATGGCTACCACGGCAAAGCTGCCGCCCATCAGGCTGATAAAAAGCCTTTTCTTATTGGGAGCCTTATTCTGTGTAACGCAATTCATAATTTTTACCCAAGCTTTTTATGAGAAAACCGCTCCTATTTCCACCCCATGACCCCGGACAAAATCCCCGGCGCTCATGCGCTTTTTGCTTGGCGGCTGCAATTCCAGCACCTCCAGGAGCCCCCTGCCGGTGGCTACCTTGAAGCTGTTCTTGCCAAGCTCCGTCACCGTTCCCGGTGGCTGGCTGCACGCCCCTTCAACTGCACGGGTACGCCAGAATTTATAGTTTTTGCCCTCCAGCATGCCCCATGCCACAGGCCAGGAATTAAGCCCACGAATCAGGTTGTGAATCTCTGTTGCCGTCTTCGTCCAGTCAATATGCCCTGTTTCCTTGTTCAGCATCCCGGCGTAATTGGACAGGCTGTCATCCTGCTTTTCCGGCACAATAGTGCCTGCCGCCAGGCCGTCTATAGTGTCAGACAGGAGCCTGCCACCCATGTCCATCAGCTTGTCATGGAGTTCCTCCGTGGTCATGTCAGGGGTGATGGCTACCTTGTCCTTCAGCAGCATGTCGCCGGTGTCCAGCCCTGCATCCATCAGCATAGTGGTCACGCCGGTCTCAGTCTCGCCATTGATGATGGACCAATGAATCGGGGCCGCTCCCCTGTACCTTGGCAGCAGGGAAGCGTGGACATTGACACAGCCCAGCCGCGGGATGTCCAGAATCCGCTGGGACAGAATCTGCCCGAAAGCCACTACTACGATGAGGTCAGGCCGCATTTCCTCCAGCTTGGCCGTAAATTCCTCAGTCTTGATTTTTTCCGGCTGCAATACCGGCAAACCGTACTCAAGAGCCACCTGCTTCACAGGAGAGGCCTGAAGGTTGTGCCCCCTGCCCTTTGGCCTGTCCGGCTGGGTAATCACCGCCATAATATCTGTCTTTTCCTGCAAGATGCGCAGGCAGGGTACGGCAAAATCCGGCGTACCCATGAAAACTGTTTTCAATCTATCCATATTGTATTTGTCTCCTTGTATTGCCTCATGGGGCTGCCCATAGCTGCCCATAGCTGCTTACGGCTATTTAATGCCCTTTATCGCTGCTTCTTGTCCCCCTGCCGGATGCTCCTGGCCACATCAATGAACAGCACCCCCTGCAAATGGTCCAGCTCATGCTGGATGCAGCGTGCCAAAAGGCCGTCAGCCGTCAGCTTCTTCCGCTTGTTCCAGCGATTTGTGTACTCCACCGTCACCTTGGCGGCACGCTCCACATCGCCAAAGACATTGGGCACGCTGAGACAGCCCTCCGAGTCGGTTGCACAGCCCTCCCGTGCCGTAATCTCAGGATTGATAAGCTCCAAAAGCCCATGCTCATCATTTACATCTATCACCACGCAGCGGATGGACCGGCCAATCTGGGGAGCCGCCAGCCCCACCCCATCCGCCTTGTACATGGTTTCTGCCATGCTGTCCAGCAGCTTTCTCAGCTTGCTGTCCACCTTTTCAATCGGAGCCGCAATCTGCTTCAGAACAGGGTCCCCTGCTTTCACAATCTCCAGCACTGCCATTTATATCAACCTCCCAAAATTCTTCATAACTAATTAATTTTAGCACATTTACATGTATGTTGACAATTTTTCCCACAAAAAATGACAGATAGCCCTATTTCACAGGGCAAATTATATTTTCACACAGCAAAAGAGGCCGGGACATACATCCCGACCTCAATTTTATTTTTTTATTCAGCCTGTCAAGGAAAGCATTTCCCACGGACAGCAGCCACAAAAGCTCCTGCCAGGCTTGCCGCCAACGTAAGAATTCTTACTTGCCAGCCAGCTTCTTGTAGCCTGCCAGACGGTTCTGGGCATCCTTCTTGGTCTTCTCGAAGAGAGCCTCAGCTGCCTCAGGGAAGCTGCGCTTGAGGGAGGAATAGCGAACCTCGCCCAGCAGGAACTCCTCGAACTTATCCCAGTCAGGCTCCTTGGAATCCAGGGTGAAGGCAGGCTTCTCGCCGCCAACCAGAGCAGGGTTGTAGCGGAAGTTAGCCCAGTAGCCGCACTCAACAGCCCTCTTGGCCTCTTCCTGGCTCTTGCCCATGCCGATGCGGATACCGTGGTTGATACATGGAGCATAAGCGATGATGAGGGATGGTCCCGGATAAGCCTCAGCCTCAGCAATAGCCTTGAGAGCCTGATTCTTGTCAGCACCCATATCAATCTGAGCTACATATACATAACCGTAGGTCATAGCCATCATGCCCAGGTCCTTCTTCTTGGTCTTCTTGCCGGTTGCAGCAAACTGAGCGATTGCAGCAGTAGGGGTAGACTTGGAAGCCTGGCCGCCGGTGTTGGAATATACCTCGGTATCGAATACGAATACGTTTACGTCCTCGCCGGAAGCAAGTACATGGTCTACGCCGCCGTAGCCGATATCATAAGCCCAGCCGTCACCGCCGAAGATCCACTGGGAACGCTTAACCAGGAAGTCGCTGTTCTCGGCAATCTTGTTCAGCAGCTCATCGCCGTTCTTCTCGTTTGCCAGAAGCTCGGCAACAGCATCAGCACGCTGGCGGGAACCCTCCCCTGCATCCTTGTTGTCGTACCACTCCTTGAGAGCTTCCTGCAGGGCAGCGGAGCCCTTGCCGCCCTCGATGGCAGCCTTTACATCAGCAGCCAGGGCGTTGCGGACAGCCTTTACGCCCAGGAACATGCCAAGGCCAAACTCGGCATTGTCCTCGAACAGGGAGTTAGCCCAGGCAGGGCCATGACCCTGTGCATTCTTGGTATAAGGCATTGCCGGAGCACTGGCACCCCAGATGGAGGAACAGCCGGTAGCGTTGGCAATCATCATGCGGTCGCCAAAGAGCTGGGTAATGAGCTTTGCATACGGAGTCTCGCCGCAGCCTGCGCAGGCACCGGAGAACTCAAGCAGAGGCTGCTCGAACTGGGAGCCCTTTACAGTGTCCTTCTTCACAGGGTTTGCCTTAGGAGCAACCTTCTTAGGGTCTACAGCGTAGTCAAATACAGCCTGCTTATCCTCCTGGGTAGCGATAGGCTTCATAACCAGAGCCTTCTCCTTGGCAGGGCAAACGTTAGCACAGTTGCCGCAGCCGGAGCAGTCCAGAACGGATACAGCCATAGTGAAGTTCAGGCCCTTGGCACCGATGGCAGGCTTGGAAGCGAAGGCGGCAGGAGCTGCATCCTTCTCAGCATCAGTAGTGAGAACAGGGCGGATAGCTGCATGAGGGCAGACAAAGGCGCACTGGTTACACTGGATACACTTTGTAACATCCCACTCAGGCACGTTGATGGCGATACCACGCTTCTCATAAGCAGATGCACCGCTAGGGAAAGTACCATCAGCCAGGGACTCCAGATCCTTGACGGACAGCTTGTTACCCTCCTGACGGTTGATAGGGTTCTGGATGTTCTTGATGTAATCAGGCAGGTCAGCTGCAGCTGCCTCAGCGGCATCCTCAGCATTTGCCCAATCAGCAGGAACCTCTACCTGATGCAGGGCATTGATACCTGCATCGATGGCACCGTGGTTCATATCTACGATGTTCTGGCCCTTCTTGCCATAGGAAGTAACTACAGCATCCTTCAGGTACTGAACAGCGGTATCAATAGGAATAATGTCAGCCAGCTTGAAGAATGCGGACTGCATTACCATGTTGAAGCGGCCGCCGAGGCCCAGCTCCTGGGCAATCTTGACAGCGTTTACAGTGTAGAACTTGATGTCGTTCTTGGCGATGTAACGCTTCATGGCAGCAGGCAGATGCTCGTTCAGCTCTGCATCGCTCCAGATGGTGTTCAGCAGGAAGGTGCCGCCCTTCTTCAGGCCTGCCAGCAGATCATACTTGTCAACATAGGACTGCTGGGAGCAGGAAATGAAGTTTGCGTTGTTAATCAGGTATGGAGAAGCAATCGGAGTCTCGCCAAATCTCAGATGGGACATGGTGATACCGCCGGACTTCTTGGAGTCATAAGCGAAATAAGCCTGAGCATAGAGCTTGGTCTTGTCGCCGATGATCTTGATAGCGGACTTGTTGGCGCCAACAGTACCGTCAGAGCCCAGGCCCCAGAACTTGCAGGCAGTAGTGCCGGCAGGAGTCAGGTCAACATCCTCAGGATACAGGGCCAGGGAAGTGCCGTTCAGGTCATCATCAATACCGATGGTGAAGCCGTTAGCAGGAACGTCTTTCTTCAGCTCCTCATAGATGCCCAGTACCTGGTCAGGATTTACATCCTTGCCGCCCAGGCCATAACGGCCGCCAACGATGATAGGATTCCTGTCAGTGCCATAGAAAGCAGTGCGGACATCCTGATACAGAGGCTCGCCCAGGGCACCTGGCTCCTTGGTGCGGTCCATAACGGCAATCTTTGTAACAGTGGAAGGAATAGCATTCAGGAAATGCTTTACAGAGAATGGACGGAACAGATGAACTGCAACCATACCAACCTTCTCGCCCTTGCCATTGAGGTAATCAACAGCCTCAACCAGAGTCTGGTTCAGGGAACCCATAGCGATAACTACGCGCTCTGCATCAGGTGCGCCATAGTAATCGAATACATGGTGCTCACGGCCGGTGATCTTGGCCAGGTCAGCCATAGCCTCCTCAACCAGGTCAGGCACAGCCTCATAATACTTATTTACAGTCTCGCGAGTCTGGAAATAAATATCATCGTTCTGGGCAGTACCGCGGATGCAAGGATGGTCAGGATTCAGGGCGTTGCGGCGGAACCTGTTCACAGCATCCCAGTCCAGAATCTTGCCCAGCTCATCATAAGGAATAACCTCAATCTTCTGGATTTCGTGGGAAGTACGGAAACCGTCAAAGAAGTTCAGGAAAGGAACGCGGCCCTTGATGGCAACCAGATGAGCAACAGCAGCCAAATCCATAACTTCCTGTACGGAAGACTCGCACAGCATAGCCATGCCGGTCTGGCGTGCAGCCATAACATCCTGATGATCGCCAAAAATGTTCAGGGAGCTGGTTGCCAAAGCACGGGCACTTACATGGAATACACCTGGAAGCAGCTCACCGGATACCTTGTACATATTAGGAATCATCAACAGCATACCCTGAGATGCAGTGTAGGTGGTGGTCAATGCACCAGCCTGCAGAGAACCGTGCACAGCACCAGCTGCACCAGCCTCGGACTCCATCTCAATGATGTTTACCTTCTGGCCGAACAGGTTCAGCTGACCTTTGGCTGCCATCTCGTCAACGTTCTCAGCCATAGGAGAAGAAGGTGTAATAGGATAGATAGCGGCTACATCAGTAAAAGCGTAGGATATATACGCAGCAGCAGCATTACCATCCATAGTTTTCATTTTCTTGCTCATGTTTTTATACTCCCCCTTGTGATTAGTACGCAGCCCATCTTTTGTCCAACCTTTTAAAAAAGACGAAACGATTGACGCAAATCGGCTTTTTCTTAATCAGTCAAAATTGGTACAACGTATAAAGTATACACAACCAACTTGGACCATGCACTTTTCCTTATATGAAATATGCACAATCCGTTTACATTATTATACAACCTACGATAACTTTTGTAAATGGACATATCATTTTTGCAACCTTTACATTTATTTTGACAATTCGCTACAATTAGCAACAATTCACAATAATTGAATTTTGGCTGACAATACTTTAACATTTTTTCAGTCTTTTCCCTTGCCAGTGAGTGTTCCTTACTATAAAATATATGAATATATGGACATATGCGTATATGGATATAGAAATATTAGATATATAGATGTATGCGTATAGGCAATATTATTTTTGGATTGTTTTAGGGGGAAATTTGTATGAAGAATTATCATATCGGCACAAAATGCGTTCAGGCAGGCTACACGCCAAAAAATGGCGAGCCACGGCAGGTGCCAATCATCCAGTCCACCACTTTCAAATACGACACCAGCGAGGAAATGGGCAAGCTCTTTGACCTGGAGGCCAGCGGCTATTTCTATACCCGCCTGCAAAATCCCACCAATGATTTTGTCGCAGCCAAGATTGCCGCCCTGGAGGGAGGCTCTGCTGCCATGCTGACTTCCTCCGGCCAGGCAGCGAATTTCTTTGCCCTGTTCAACATCTGTGAGTGCGGCGACCACATCGTGGCTTCCTCCTCCATCTATGGCGGCACCTACAACCTGATTGCCGTTACCATGAAGAAGATGGGCATTGATGTGACCTTCGTGTCCCCGGATGCAGATGAAGCGGAGCTGAATGACGCTTTTCAGGACAACACCAAAGCCATGTTTGGGGAGACCATTGCCAACCCTGCCCTGACGGTGCTGGATATTGAGCTTTTTGCCAAGGTTGCCCATGCCCACAACGTGCCGCTGATTGTGGACAACACCTTCCCTACCCCGGTGAACTGCCGCCCTATTGAGTGGGGGGCTGACATCGTTACCCACTCCACCACCAAGTACATGGACGGCCACGGAGCTGCCGTAGGGGGCGCCATCGTTGATGCAGGACGTTTTGACTGGATGGCCCACGCTGACAAGTTCCCTGGCCTCTGCACCCCTGATGACAGCTATCACGGCATTATTTATGCAGAAAAATTCGGCAAGGAAGGCGCCTTTATCACCAAATGCACCGTGCAGCTCATGCGTGACCTGGGCTCCATTCCGTCCCCAAACAGTGCATTTCTTTTGAACCTGGGACTGGAATCCCTACATGTAAGGATGCCGAAGCATGTGGAAAACGGCCAGGCAGTGGCAGAATTTTTGGAGTCCCATCCAAAGGTTGCCTATGTAAATTACCCGGGGCTGGCCTCCAGCAAATACCATGAGCGTGCCAAAAAGTATCTGCCACAGGGCGGCTGCGGCGTGGTTTCCTTCGGCCTGAAGGGGGGCAGGGAAGCTGCCAGCACCTTCATGAAGAGCCTGAAGCTGGGTGCCATCGAAACCCATGTGGCCGATGCCCGCACCTGCTGCCTGAACCCTGCCACCTCCACCCACCGCCAGCTGACTGACGAGCAGCTCATCGAAGCAGGAGTACCGGCAGAGCTCATCCGCATCAGCCTGGGCATAGAGGACAAGGAAGACCTGATTGCCGATATTGCCAATGCCCTGGACTCCATTGAGTGATGCAAAATAATAAACCGTAAAGTAAAATAATAAACAAAAATGGCGTGAACGCATATCTGCTGGTATGCGCCACGCCATTTTTTGAAAATAGTGACAACTTGCCTGACAGGCTATGGTCTCTGTATCTGGCAAGCAGCTTTTTCCCATCTGCCAGCATGCCGACTACTTGATTCAGCAGCTCCATATCACGTTTCTGACGCAAGCAGCGTTTATATGCCTTTTTGTATGCTGTCGTATACTTGACTGTATATTTCATGCTTCCAATGCCCTTTTCAGACTTTCCATGTCAGTATATCCAGGTACATTGTCATCATTCTCTATCCGCAGTGCCTCTGCCATCGCTTCCCCATATCAGCTGCCAGCCATCTACAACTGGCTGACAAACTTCTTCAGCGCCTCGCTGTCGCTGTTTGCCATTTTTTCCAGCAGCCTGTTAAAAGCCTCCTGCTCCGCACGATTGAGACGCAGGTGGATCATGGCCTCCCCGATAGTTTTCAGCAACAACTGCAGGGAGTTCATTCTCCCCGCCTCCCGGCTGCTGCATTTCTTGTATTCATCCATCAGAATGTCAAAATCATGAGCTGTCGGCCTTTTATACTCATTGGTGGTTGCCCTGCCAGCTTCCAGCACCATGTTGTTCATGGTCTTGAGCGCCGTGTTAAAGTCCTTGTTGTACAACTTCTGGCTAAGGTTATCTACCCGCTGGTTAAAGGAGCGCATAGCACTTTCAAAATTCATGACCGCATTGCTGAAGCGGCTCATCTGCTTCATCTGCTCCGACATGCCATTTTCCCCAGCCTGCAATGCCTGGAGCCTTGCCCCGATTCCGGCAATCCCCTCCGTCATGCTGTCTATCTTAGCACTGTATTGGCAAAACACCTCATCCAGCTGCTTTTCCTGCAGGCGCTCCCCCAGCTGTCCCATGTAGCCGTTCAGCCTGCCCAGGTACTTATCTATCTCTTCCAGGCCCTTCTGGTAATTCAGCACGGACTCGCAGACCCGCTGAAATTCATCTCTTTTTTCCTGCTCCATCATAAAAAACCTTCCTTCCAGCCCATAGCCATCAATACATCAATACATCAGTACACCAATACATCAATAAATCAACAAATCAGCCAGGCATTCTATCAATTAATCAAGCAATCAAGCAGTCCTTCATACCATCCGCCTACAGCAGCCAAGCCACTTGTTCATTACACCTCTCCAGCGTTGCGCTGATAGCAGCGGCGGAACGCTGAAAAGCCTGCTCCATCTGACTGCTCCAGCCTGAAATATATTCCTCCATAAAAGGGTACATCTCCACAGCGTCCGCCAGTGCCTCATAAAAAGCCTTCCTGTTCAGGCTGCCGAACTTGTACTCCCATGCCTGCTGCGCCGCCAGCAGCCAGTTATCCTGCTGCCCGTCCCTGCTCCTGGCATATCTTTCTGACAGCACATACGCCGCCAGAAAATCCGCCCCTTCCAGATCAGGCTGCTTCATCAGGGTTTCCACGCTGTTCTGCCTGTTGCGCCCCTTGCTGCTCCAGCTTCTGCTGATAGAAGCGTAGCTTTCAATCGCCCCCAGGAAATTCTTTTTCATCTCCCGGGCCTTCCCCTGGCAATAGGCAATCATATCCAAATCCTTGCCGTCCTTGGCATAAATATTATACGCCAGCTCATACTGCCCAAAATTCAGGGCGTGCTCCGCCGTTTCCAGATTGCTTTCCACGACGCTTTCCGTGACGCACTGATACAGATACCCCAGCCAGGTCTGCTGCCCGTCAGGGGCAGTATCCAGAAGATTGTCACAGCACGCCACCAGCCCCAGCTCTGCCGCCATATTCAGGAAATCATGTATCCTGCTGCCATCTGCCGCAGCATCCTCATAAATAATGATGCAGCGGTTGCCCCGGGTAGCCCCCACATAAAAATACTTCCACGCCAGCACCGGGTCAAACCTGGTCTCAGTCAGAAGGTTGTACAAAAGCACCGACGGATACTCCATGCCCTTGCAGCTAATCACATCTGTGACAGCCGCCGTATCAGCATCTGGAAAATCTTCCTTGCCAACGGAATTGTCAAAGGCAAAAATCGCCTGCAGGACGCTGGCATCCAGCTTGCTGCAAAGCTCATCTATCAGCAGCTGCTTGTTCCCGGCTCCCGGCCTTATCCACACGGGCATCACACCATCAGGAGTCAATGGCGGCACCTTGATTTCCGCCATTTCATTCTGCTTCAAGGTCATTATATCGCTTTCCATAAAATACTGGATAATATAATTTTGAAACTCAATAATACTCCTGCTGGAACGATAATTATAATGCAAAAACCTCGCCTTGCAGCCGTACAAATCAATATCCTTCCCAAGAAAGCGGTCATAATCATTGGAAGCCGTCCGCATCCAGCCCTCATTAAAATACGTAGGCTGCACCATCTGGCACCTGTCCGATGCCATCCTTTTCGTCAGGGATTTTTGCAGCAGATGAAAAATAGCCAGAAGCTCCATCTGTGTCAAGTCCTGGCACTCATCCAAAAAGACCGCGCCGTACTCCGGCAGCAGCCTGCTCCTGCCCCTGTCGCTATAGGTCTCCCTCGCCCTGAGCAGCATCCTGGCAATATCGTTGTCATCCAGCAGCTTGTGCCTGCGCAAGTAACGCTGATAATGCTCATAGGTCTTGTAGACTGTGCTCACCCAGAGCACGCTGCCCACGCTGTCCTTTTTCTCCCGGCGCAATAGCTCGCGGTACTGCTCCTCCGGCAGATAATCGGCAATCTCCGCCATATCCTCATAAGCCAGCCCCAGGGGAACTGCACCTTTGATGATGCCGTGGATTTCACGCCATACTGCCAGCAGGGTTGTTTCATTGTTCTGATAGCGGCTGCAGCTATCCTTCCTGTGCCAGAACTGCTGCCAGTCCGCTTCCTGCTCCCAGAACCGGCGAAAAACCGCCAGGCTCTGGCTGCTGTTCAGCAGGCTGCGCTCCGGAATGTCAGGATAGAATACTTTCAGATACCGCCGCAAAAAGTCAAAGGTAGTGCTGATTTCCGCTTCTGACCTGATCGCCCTGCCGTCCCGTCCCCTGCGGAATTCATAATCCAGCGTGTAGACGAGATTTTCTGACATGGTGAGATACAGGCAGCTGCCCCCCGGCTTCTGCAGCTGGTCGTTGAGCCATTTCAGCCCCACCACTGACTTGCCTGCCCCGGCATTGCCGATAACCGAGATATTCTCAGCCCGTTCACCGCTCTCAATGATGGACTGCTGGTCACTGTCATAAACAAAGTGCCGGGGTGATGCCATGTACTCGCCAAAGCTTTGCCTGCCCTGATTTTTCGGCTGCCATTCTGCCAGCTGCTGCAAAAAATCCTCCAGCTCATAATACACATAGCCCACACTCCTGCCCTTGATTTTTCTGATGTCAACCATCTGCCTATCATGGCTGCTGAGCTTCAAAAGCGTCAGGATGCCGTCCTTGAAGACCATGCTCAGGCGATTGCCACCCACACGCCTTTTCAGGACCTTGCGGCCTTTATGCCCCCTGACCAGCTTAAAATCGTTACCGGCAGCCTGCCTGCTGCCCTTCAGGATGCTTTCCAGCTTTTTAAGCCTGTCGCCAAAGGTCTTCTGAAACCGCTGCTGCTGCTCAGAAGAAATATTGCGGAAAATATTCTTGTCAAACTGAATACCACGGAACAAACCAGCTGCATTTGCCAGCCTTGCTGTACTTGCTGCACCTGTTGCACTTACCTGGCTCACTGTACTTACTGTACCTGTTGCACTTACCTGGCTCACTGTGCTTGCTTCCCTATCCGTCATAGCCTTGGCCCCGTCCCGGTCGCATCCAGCCATATCACCGCCATTTTCCCCTGTGCCTGTTTCCGCACCGCCCTCACAGCCATTTTCAGGCATGGTATCTACTTCCAAAGGCTCGCCATTTAGTGACTTTTCGTCATCCCCGGAACGTTCATGAGCTGCCTCCCCGGCACGTTCCTCCGCTGTATCCACATGCCTGCCTTCATCCGCCTGCCCCTCCTGCTGATTTTGCGGTGCAAACAATCCTGCCAGTTCATTCACTTCCAGCATGGCAGACACCTGCTTGTTGTCACTTCTCCACCGGCCGCTGCCGCCGTCCAGCATGCACTTTAGTTCCAATGCCGCATTAAAAACCGGCACAGGGTATTCGCCTGCAGCAACTTTCTCATCCCTATAGCCGAACAAATCAGGCACATCATCCTGCACAGGGCTGCGGCGGAAACAAAAAGCAAATTCACCTATCTCAAGGTAAAGGTTCCCCTGAAACCTGCCATAATAATCCGCCAGGCTGCACAGCTTGTCCTTCATGCTGCAACGGGAAAATTCCTTCCAGGCCATATCCCATTGAAAATCCCTTCCCTCATGGTGCTGCAAAACATATTGCTGCAAAAGATTCAGGGCACTGCAGGCCAAAAATAAATTCTGCCTGGTATATTCCGGCTCATCCCCCAGCACACACAGCCAGCTATAGGCAATACTCGCCACCTCATCATCCATTTCATACCTGGCGCCTTCACAGGAATTGTTGCGCATATTCTCAGCTGCCAGCGCCAGCATTTTTTCCATACATTCATCACAGCTGCAGCCCAGCTTCAGATATATGCGTATAAACTGCCGGCGCGTTTCCCCCGGAATGCCTGCCGGCGGTATATGCTTGCCATAATCCAGCTCGCCCTCCAGCTGGTTGCGGCAGATGCGGAAAATCTCCGTACAAAACTCCCTATATGCCGGGGAAATCAGATATTTATCCGTAAAGCTTGCCACCAGCTTCCTGACGGACACCGAACCGGCAAAGTTCCAGCAGGCAGCCAGATGCTTGTAAAGCAAATCATAAAAATCCAGCCCCTGCAGCCTGGCGTACTCCAAAAAATCCCATGCTTCCGGTGTAAAAATAGCCTGCTCATACAGGCGATGCCTGCCATCCCGGATGGACTCAATGGATTTATCCTCCACCAGGCGATACCTGCGCTTATACGCCTTCGTCAAAATATCGGCAAGCCTCGCCTGATATGCAGTGTCCCAGATGGCCGCCACCATGATACCAGCAGCCTGGGTCATATCGTAGAGGAGGGATACCTTCCCCTGCCCCTCCTGCCAAAAAGCACCTATATCAAGTACAGCCACGCTCCATTTCTCATCCTGCAGGGACTGCTTTTTCAGAATACGGCCTGCCAGCTGCACATCATGCTTGTCATGAAAAACGGCCACCCTGTTTTCGCCCCGGTAAAGGCAATAAGTCATGGCATACTCCCGGGGCAGCGGCCTAAAGTCAATCCCCCGCAAGCGTGACAGCAGGGAAGCACGGATTTTATCCTCCTGCTCATTTCCGGCAGCTGCCGCTTCTTTTTTTGCAGGCTGATACATGCTGCTGCCCGGCTGTACCGATGCCTGCTGTGCCATGTCCCCCTGCCGCGCCGTTTCCCGCTGCCTGCTGACATTTCTGCCTATACATTGGAACATGTCATCCAGACCTGACAGGCTGTTCAGGCTGACATGCTTTCTGCCCTGCTTCCTGTGCCTGTCAGATGCCAGCTTCGCCTGTATCTTTTTGGCATCCAGCAGGGAACTGCTCTTTTTCCCCATACTCCCGCCTCCTCTGCTATGGGAACTGATTACTATTGCTCACAAAATTCATATATACACTATAGCACATCCCCCGGCACAGCTTCGTCAAAAAAAATGTGAGATTGGCAAAAATTCCGGCAAATCCCCCTCAATGCTTTTCTCTGCACCTAAAAAAAGCTATAATACTATTCATCAGCCATCAGCGTTTATCCCGAAACTTATAATCATCTTTTTGAGATATAAGCATTTTTTCAAAAAGTTATAATCATCTTCATCAGATATCAGCATTTTTCCAAAATCACGCGAAAGGAGCGGCTATTGCTCATGTCATACAAGAAAGCTGCCAATGCACTAAATAAATATATAGGGGACTACGATACCCTGCGCCCCTTTCTCCGCTACATCTCCTACGGCTGCCATCACAAGCAGTATTTTCAGAAGCACTATGGCATCAATGCCAGAACCTACGAGGACAACCTGTCCCGCATCCGCTTTTTCCTGCCGGAAAACATGCTCCTCACCCAGAGGCAGGGACGCCGGGAAATCCACACCATTAAGGGTGATTCCTACTATAGTTCCCACAATTTCCTCCATGTCACCTACCAGATAAAGAGCTGCAAGCCCGAAACTGTTTTTTACATGCTGGCCATCCTGCAAATCGTGGAAAACAGCGCCGACCCCCTCAGCGAGCAGGAAATCTATAATTTCCGCCTGATACCTGATGGCAGCAGCTTCCCTGACCTGCTGCCCTTGCAGGAGGACGACCTGGGCATCAGCCTCAGGACCTTCAACCGGTATCTTGGCACCCTGTCCGCCCTGGGCCTGATAAAATGCAACAGCCATCACTCCCCCAAAAGCTATGCAGCCGCCCCCAATCCCCTGGCGGTGCTGACCCCGGGGGAAATAACCGAGCTGCGCCACGCCATCCACTACTACATGTCCATCGCCCCCATGAGCCTGCCAGGCTACCAGCTGGATACGGCACTGCAAATCATTTACAGCCAGCCGCCGATATACAAGCCCCTCTGCCAGTTCAAGCACAACAGGATGGTACGCACCCTGGATGACTGCGTTATCCACGAAATAATCACCGCCATAGAAAAGGAACAATACCTGTCCTTCAGCTATGGTGATAAGGCTGTTGCCGCCATACCATGCCATATTTATATTGACTTCCTCACCGGCAGGCAGTACCTCTTCGCCCTGGCCAAGCGCAGCTCCCGCTCCCATGTATTCAGTCAGCCCCAGACCTATCGCATCGATATGATGTTCACCACCAGGCGGGAAAAGCTTTCGGCAGAGGTGCAGGACAAGCTGCCCCTGTGCCTGAAACCGGCACTGAAGCCTCTCAGCCTGAGGCTCACCTGCCAGGACAGGAAAAAAATGGCCGGACTTATCTACCGCGTTTGCAGCCGCTACCCGGACGCACAGCTGCAGCACATCTCCCCCCAGCAGGTCATCTGCCGCATCCAGCTGCCTGACATCATGCGGGCCCTGCCCTGGATACGCACCCTTTATCCCCATGTGGAAATCATCGAAGGCAATGCCTGGCTCACCAGGCGCATCAGGCAGGACTTGCAGGAGGCATTAGCAAACTATGAACAAATCTAAGCTTTTCAACGAAACACAGTCAGAGCACTTCCTTACCCTGTGCAGTGTCATCAACGACATACACCGCGGCAGCCTGCTGACGGAAACAGATATCCTGCACCGCTTCCCCCACATTGACTGGGCTGACAAGGACAGGCTGCTGCAGCTTCTGCACACGGTTTTTATTTTTGATGAAAAGGGGCATGCCCGGCTTTTCATCAACGCCCCCATCCCCGGCCTGGCCACCCATTACCAGCTCCGCTGGCTCAAGGATATGCTGCTCAATCCCGAATGTGATTTTCTGCTGTCTGACCAAATCAGAATCAAGCTGCTGGCTGCCATGCAGGACATAGAGCCCCTGACCAATCCTGAGACCATCACCATTTTCCGGGAAACAGGCGACAGGAACCTTCCCCTGGCCAATTCTGCCATGCTGGCCAAAATCTGGCAGGCACTGAAAACGCGCAAAAAGCTTGCCTACGCCTACCAGGACGCAGACGGCAGGCTCCATCAGGGCATCTGCCCGCCCTGCCGCCTGGAATATGACTGCGCCTGGCACAGGCTGCACCTCATCCTCTGGCTGGAAGAGGAGCACCGCGCCATCAAGCTGAATATCTCCGGCATCCGGGAAATCTCTATCACGGACATCAGCTACGGCAGGGAAATCGAGCAGTGCTTTGAGGATTTCCTCGCCAGGAATAAGACCAGCGTGGTGCTGCAGCTATCGCCCAAAAATAATGCCGTGGACCGCTGCTTTGCCATTTTTTCCTCATACGACAAGCAGTCCGTCTACGATGAGGACAGGGATATCTACACCCTCACCATCACTTATTACCAATTTGACCGGGAGGAAATCATCAACTACATCCTCTCCCTTGGCGCCGCAGTCACTGTCATAGAGCCCCAGGACATGCGGCAGTCTGTCATAGACCGGCTCAAAGCCCAGTGGCAGCTTCTCAGCAACATGCCGGATGAAGCCTGAACAATCGCCTGAAAACCATATCTTGATGTATAAAAGGCCTTCCCCTGCCCAGAAAACACTGTGCCAGGAAGGCATTTTCGCTATGCGCTGCTTTTGGCATTACAGGTATGTGGCAACATCTCCACTATGAGCCACCATCTGTCTCTTTTAACGATGCCTCTGGTCATATCCCGCGAGGCTCATTGTCAATAAATATTCAATTTTAATTTGCAAGTCACGATTATAAATATTTTGTTGCCATCCAGATTAAATTCAAAAAATACATAATCAATTCATTTATCATTGCCGAATATAAATGCTAAATTATTTTTAACTAAATTCTCCTGAGAAAGTACCATGCCTCTATTTGCTGTAATCTTATTACACTTTTCATCCGCTGTGGTCTCTATATTAACAGCAAATTTGCGTTTTTCTAATGCGCGAGAACGCATATCAGTATATTTCTTTATAAGGCATTTGCTAATGTCGGTATAAATATCCAGCCAAATATTTTTTTGCATACTATTATCTTTATTGGAATATAGCAAACATTCTATTAATATATTTCCATATAATGAAATTTCTCCTATTTCATTGATTATTTTAGACACCACTTGCTCTTGATTGTTTTGTGGAAGCTTCTTGTTTTCAGTATGCAAATACAATATTTTATATATACCTGTACCTTCAACTGACACACAAAACAGAGGGTACACATATAAATTTCTTTCGGTGTACACTATATTAAAAGCTTGGCGAATATTATCTTTGTTTATCTTATTACTAGCATTTTTATTTATTTCTATACAGCATGCCCACTGCTTATTATTGCAAAAAAAAGCACGTTTCTCTGAAACATTAATTATTTCATCATAAAAAATAGCTTTTTCTATATTATCCTTCTCTAAATACAAATCACGTACTTCTTCTAAAGAATCAGATAACAAACCTTTTTTGATTAAGTCATTAATATCTCGATCTATTTCATCATCCAAACAGTCCTCTATATACTCTTTATCCATATCCAAATCTTCATCCATAGTAGATATATTTTCATTCTCATTTTCTTTGACATAACAATCTGTCTGCTCATGTTTATTTTCTTCATCGCTGACGTTATATCCTAAAATAATAGCAATTGAATTTTTATTCCATTTTATTAAATTATCGCTCAACTCACTACATACCTTGTTGCATCGCTCAGCTAACTTTATTTGCTTGTCATGTGTGGCATATTTTATCAATTGTATACCATTAGATATATATTTAAAAATTATACGATCCCCTATATTAAATCTAAATTTAAATATACCATTACAAGATTTTATTTTTCTACATGAAACTGATTTCCAAAACTGGTTTACAGTATACTTACTGATCAAGTCCAATTTATGATCTATTCTATGTAAGGCACGCTCCGGAATACTGTTCAAAAATCTCTTATCAAAAAATATATCCATAAAAAACCACTTTTCTTCTCATATCCATTACTTAAACTTCCCACACCATAACATGGCATAGTCTATTGAAAACTGTATATTTCAGAAGATAAAAAGGCGTAAAGACTCAAAACTTAGTATAATATAAGTTACAAGCAATCATGACCAATGAGTTTTTACGCCATGTCTTTTATACCGCTTAAAGCCAAAGATGAAAATAATATTTCCATGTCAATCACTCAATTTTTGCTGCATACAGAATTATAAAACTTTTGAGTCAATGTGGTAGACTAAAACTGAAGGACATTCTTATAAAGGAGCTTTTTACCTACACAGAAATCAATTCTTTTCGCATGGGCAGCTTATATATGCAGCAAAAGATAGGCATTGTTCGCTAAGAATTTTACACATCCATTGCATTTTTTTGCCTATCTTCGCAATTAATTTTTTCTATCACCTCTATACCAGCCTTAATACATAACCTAAGATATTGCTTAGACTCCATTCTATCAACAGTCTTGCCAGAAATCCCCTCTCTGTATTTCAACATTTCCTCACCATATCTCATTTGGATTTTTTGTGTAGTATCAATAACTGCATGCCCTATATGCCTGTAAATCTGTTGAACATCATATTTAGAATTATATATGTATGCTAAATAATACGCACGCTTTGCTTCCTCGTACTTGCCAGATAAATAGAGCACCTTTCCAAGGTTGTAATATGCCATACCACATTTTGGATCCACAGAAATAGACTTTTTATAATAATCGATAGCCTTTTCATTATCACCGCTCCGCTTTGCCATAATTCCATAATTCGCATAAGCTACCGCTTTTTCTGCTGTGCCAAGTTTTTCAATATCTTCATCAGTACTTTCTTTTGATTCATTAGATGGTGGATTAATTAAAAGTTTTTTCTGCATAGTTACTACAACAGAAGATATATCGTCAAAACCAAGCATTTCTCTAAAACTTTTTATTGAAGGAATAAAACATACATCTAATGTTCCCATGCCACATATCATCACACCTTTGTTCTCTGAAAAAAATCTATACGTCATACTATTTTCGGACTCACACTTTTTCAGCACTTCTTCTTTGTCAAGATTTACAACAGAAAAATGTTTTTCTTCACTGATGTATAATTCGTACAAACCTTTCGAACGATTAGGCATATAAACTTCATTACATTCAAGTACTGGATGGCCTCCAAAATTATTAAAAAAATTGTCACATATAAGTTTGCATTTAAATTTTTCATACTCGTCTAATAACGTTTTTGGAATCAAGATATCTGATGTCGTCATCGGTTTATTGCCAGTTAATGCTTCATACATTTTTGCAGATACTAATGCCATATTATTATGCATAAGATATACTTCATTATCTTTTAACACATGAAGATTCCCCTGTATAGCCAAAGAAGTAATTCTGTCAGTGCCTATTTCATAAGATGTCTTCTGCCGTTTCCATGCTTTTCTCTTTTTATTTTTCATAAAGATCAAACCTTTCTTTATATAAAGTAAATTTTATCCCGCTTCTGGCGAAACAAATAGGAATTAATATGAAATAGTAAATCCAAAGTTAATTAAGGCCATTGCAATAAGCTTTATCCGGAATTTTACAACTTCACTATTTGCATAGGTCAAAAAATATTCAGATATTATACCAGACTATATCCACGCGCTGCACACAGCCGAATTCCTGGCGCTGATTATCATCCTTTCCAATGTCTATCTTGCCGCCCAGGATTTTTGCAACCGCCTACTATCAATGCACTGACATGCCGGATACCGCAAACACACTGCCTCATGTAAATTATTGTGCCTAACCTCGGCCAAAAGCCCATGTATAGGTAGCAAATATCGAGCATCATGCCCTCACCTTTTCTGAATCGCCTATAACTAAAATCAAAAGCATCCTGTTCTCATTTGATAAAGACATTACTGAAAACAATTTTACTACATCCCAAAATCTATGTCCACTTATTCATATCCCCCCAGCCTTCTTCTAACAAAAACTGACTGAGTTTCATCCGAATTTTCAAAAACTCATCAACGAAACTTTACATCTCAACCCAGACGCAGTTTATATTTACTTTCATCACTTTACAACTCTAACATTTTCAACTACTTTATAAACTGCATAAATTAGTATTGACCAACCAAGTCTGCCTATTAACATACATCATTAATTCAGAATTTCCCAATAAACAACCACTACCTCCTTTTCCTCCACTGGCTGGCTACGGAAGCCGGCCAGATAATCCGGCTGGCTCTCCACCTCCATATCATCTATCGGGCTAAAAAAATTGCCCTTGCTGCGATAGCTTGGCACAACTGGCTTCTCTCCGAACCTGACCAGCACACTACCGTAATCCACATCATAGACCTTGCCCAGCTTTATACCCAATTCCCTGCTGATGGCAGCCGCTTTCAGCTTGGCATCATCAATGGCCGACTTTATAGCAGATATGCTGCTCTGCTTCTTGGCTGAGATATGGCTGACGCTTATGTTGTAAAAGCATTTTACCTTCCCGGCCTTGCCAAGCACCTTGGACTCAAGCTCTGCATCAAAGGCAAATTCAATGTCCACTTTCTGCTTCAGTTCATAACATTCAACTTTCCTGATGGTTCTGAACCACGCCCTGGGCCCTTCGGCATAAATCGGCTCCGACTGCACAGTCCCCAGGGTGATGTCTTCACGGCTGATGCCCAAATCCAGAAGGATGCCAAGCAAATCCTGCACACCTTCCTGCAAAGCCTGCATGGCTGTCTGTGCCTCCTTATCCACAGCATACATATCAACGGCAATCTTGCTCTTGGTCACCTCCTGATAGGCAGTGCCCTGGCCCTTGATTTTCAGCAGCCGCTTCCGCTCCTTATCCTTTTCGATAATTATCTCCATATATCAAATCCCCTTTCATATTTGCTAATAAGAATATAGCAGATATGGAAGGAGAAGCTATGTCAAAAAAACTGTGAAATTAAATTTCAGTTTATCGTCGTGAAGGTACGAGACTTCTGGAACATTAACGGATGAGTTTTGTTAGTTTGTGCACTCTGTTCAGATTATAAATGGGCTGAGCGGGACAGCTACCCATAGAAAACACGCTCTCGCTCCTAGTTGTGCCTAACGGATGCTAAGTTCTCGCTTCGCCTGACGGCTCGCGAATCACTAAGCACCGAGGCACAACAAAGGTTTTCTATGGGTACTGTCCTCACTCATCCCTTTCTTTGTCTGAACAGATATAAACAAAATGATAAAACGACATACGTTGCTTGTTGCCATAGTGCTACATACAACTTTACGAATAAGCCTGAAATAGGGGGGCGAAGTGGCTGGCGAAACTTGTTATTGCCAATCGTTGCATGAACATACAGTGCAAACAACTCTGCTCATAATAGCAGATTGCCTTGCATAGCAGTTGGCAGTATCAGGTCTCGTCAGCCTCCCAGCCCCCTTTTCAGGCTTGCTCGTAAAGTATCATTATGTTGCTATGGCCAAATATAAGGGATTGCTGATAAGTAAGTGGGGAGCTGTTGCAGGATTGTAACTGTTAGCAGATAATGCGATGGGCGGAGAAGGCGGTGCCAATGCAAGGCACTGAGACGCGCCTCGGTGCGCGGCGGGTGATATGCCAGTGGCATATCACCCAGCACAAGACAACTGCAATGCGTTGTCTTGTGCTGCGACGTCGCAAGCCGTAGGCGCAGCGAGAGCTTAGCATCCGCTAGGCGTGGATAGTAGCGCGAGCGTGCCTGCATTGGCATTGCCTCTCCGACCATTGGAGTATTTGCTGATGTTTTTCAGACAGCTCCCCTGCACTAATCAATAAAACTTACATATATCGCCGAAGTAACGATCAAGCACGATGATAAACTGAAAATTAAAATAATGATAATTGACCGTCCTCTTCTGCAGGATTTTTCACAATCTTCAAATGCTCTGCCTTGCGCCTGGTGATTTTTTCATCCCCCCGCAGCTCTCCTGACAAAATAGTGGAACGCGGATTGTGCAGGGCGGCACATGCCTCCACCATCCCAGCATTGAAATTCGCATAGCAATATGCACACAGATGGCGGCAGGTATTGTACTGGCCTATATCCACGCTCTGCACACAGCCACATTCCTGGCGCTGATTGGCGTCCTTGCCAATATCTATCCTGCCGCCCAGAATTTTCTCCAGCCGCCTCCTGTCTATGCACTGGCCATGCCGGATGCCGCAATCCGACAAATCTATCTTTTCCGAGCAGCTTTCCACGGTCAAATTATATTCAGCGGCAATAGAACCAAACATCGTCGCCAGCTGCCGCATCTCCGGCTCCTCCAGAGGCAGAAGTGCCAGAGGCCTGGTATTCCTGGCCGTCTTCGCATACAAATCCACAAAGCTGATGACGCACAAATCCGTATCTTCATGCAGACTCTCCGCCAGCTGCCTGAAAGCGGCAGCATGAAAATCCAGCGTATACTTCTCAGACAGGAAAACAGGGTCATAGCGCCATACCACCCTGTCCCGCCCCACAGCCGCCGACAGCCTGTGGAACACCTCTATAAGCTCCGCCTTATCCGGCAGCCCCGGCTCCGCATCACGGCCATAAGGCGTCAGGGTAAACTGAAAATAATAATTGTAGCCTGCCAGCAAATCAAGCCTGTCCAGCATGGGGGCTGGATTTTTCGTCCAAAATACAAAGCAGTCCACATCCTCCGGCCGCAGGGAAATCTGGCTGACCTGCTTGCGATTAAAGGGATTGATGCCATGCACAAATCCCTCCTGCAGCCGATTGAAAAACCAGTCACTGTAAAATGCCGGTATATCGGTGCGCCTGCTGACACTCACTATCATCTAAAATCACCTCACAGCTTTTCTATACACCATACTTTTCCATTTCCAGCACCATGCAGCTGAAGCCATGCTCCATGTTCTTGCCGTTACTGCTGCGGATGCCCAGCTCCACCACCTGCTGCAGCAAGGTATTCCTGCTGCAGTACACGCGGCAATTACGAGGTGCCAGCAGCATGGCCACCCCCTCCACCATCATATCATCAAAAAATTTCTGCAACCTGGTGCAATTCACCCTGCCCCGGGGCTCAATAAAGACGGCATGGCCTCCGGCCCGCAAGGTATACAGCATCTCCCTTGCCACATCAAGATGGGCCTCTTCCGACACATTCTCATGGTCATTCAGGGCGTTGCTTTCCAGCACCAAGTCATAGCCCCTCTCGTCCCCATACCCGGAGGCAAAAAACTCCTCAAAGCTTTGCTGCCGCAGCTGGAAATTAATATGCAGATTTTGCTGGCAGGGATGCCCGGCGATAAAATGATTGACCATGCTGTCTGCCGCCCGGACAAAATCCTCCTCCCTTTCCACTGCCACATAATCTATGGAAAACTGCGTCTCCCTGTTATCCAGCGCCAGCATACAATAAAAACTCAGCAGGGCCAGCGTGGCAGTCCCCGGCCCCGGCCCCAGTTCCAGCACCCGCACGTTAGGCTTCAGCTTACCCTGACGCAAAATCTCCCACAAAGGAAGCCACAGCTTATAAAAATTCATCAGCATATACGCCAGCACATAATAATCCGCCCTGCCATGATAATCCGTAGCCTGGCTGCCGCCGCCATATTTTATGCTCATCTGCCTGATAGCTTCCAGGCTGCTGCCGGAAAGCTCACGCAAATCATGGTCCACCCCCAGGTACCGGCAGACAGCCTGCCGCACCAGCTGAGGCAGGTCAATATCCCTGACGCAGGCAATAACCGGGTTTTCATGCAGAAGCTGCTGCAGCTTGCCATAGCTCAGCTGTACAGGCATAAAACGCCGCCATTCCTTGCCATAGACATAACGCACCGCTTCCTCCAAACTGTCACAGCTTTTGTGCAACGCACCTGAGTACCCAGCCACCTGCTGCTCTGCTTCCGCACAACTCTTATAAATGCCAGGCTTCCGCCCCTTCTTGACGCCGTAAAACTTTTGCTTGAAAACCAGCCGGTATTCACTGTCCCCGGCCCCGCCGTACTTGCCATCCCCTGAACTCTCCTGCACTGCTTCATCAGTGATGGCATCATAAAGAAAGGCAAGCTCCTCCACAAAGCAGCAGGTTAATTCCTGATTGCCATAATAATTTGCCACAGCACAAATATCCAGCACCTTCCTGGCCCTGGTAGCTGCCACATAAAACAGGCGGCGGCTTTCCTCCGCATCCTTGAAGAAAAACTCATCCGGCTCCGGCCTGATATCCATATCCAGCAAATCCTGCCAGGGATCCACGATGATTACCCGGTCAAACTCCAGTCCCTTGGAGGAGTGCATAGTGGTCAGTGTAACAGGGGCATCGTAAATCTCATCCTCCAAAAACTCCTGATGAGCCGCCACAAACTCCCTGACGGTCCTATAAGGCAGGCAGGCTCCCAGCACGGCATAAACATGCAGCCTTTCCCCGGGGCTTTCCGGGATATACTCCTCTTCCAGCAGCGTCTTTGCCGCCTGAAAAGGCGTCATCTTCACCAAGCTCCGCAGCAACTCCCCTGCTTCCCTGCAGTGAGACCGGCTATTATCATGCAATTCCCCGGCCAGGGACAGAATATCTGACACACGATTGTTTTTGCACTTTGCCTCCAGCTTTTCCATAGCTTCATCACTGATACAAGCCTTCAGCCAGAAGCGGCATTTCTTGAACAAATCAAAAGAACCAGGGTTACATGCCAGGGACAGTATCAAAATAACCATGCCGATGCACTTGCTATAAGCAACATCCTTGTAGTAGCCGTTCATACGGAAGGGAATCCCAGCCTTTTTCAGCCAGAACATCACCGGAAAGACCGAGGCATTGACCCTGTATATCACTGCCAGCGTGGTGCCCTGGCGCTCACATTCACGCGCCTTGGCCACTATGTACCTGTACTGGGACTGCACATTGGGCAGCTGGGTAAGGAAGTTCACCTGCCCCGGGCCGGCAGCGGCCTGGAAAAGCATATTTTTCTCTGCCCGCTGGCTATTTCCCCTGATAAAACTATGGGCCATATCCACAAGGCGGCTGCCGCTGCGGTAGTTTGTGGACATCACTAGGGCCTTTGTCCTGTCCAATACGCCGTATTCCAGCAAAAGCCCCGGCCTGGCCCCCCGGAAGAAATAAATGCTCTGGTCATCATCCCCCACCACGAACAGATTCCCATCCTCCCCTGCCAGCAGGCTGAGAAGCTCATATTGCAGAGGCGAGTTGTCCTGGGTTTCATCAATGCTCCAATATTTATACCGCTTCTGATACCTGGCCAGAATCTCTGGCCTGGCCTTCAGGCCCTCCAGGCTGAAGCGCAGCATGTCATCAAAGTCCATGCAGCCATGCTCCGCCAGTTCCTGCTCATACGCCTGAAAAATAGCCGTGACGCTGTACCTTACCTTGTCAATGGTCAGGAACAAGCCTGCATACTCATCCGGCTCCATCATCCGGTTCTTGATAAAGGTGATGGTGCTGGTCAGCTTATCCCGCACCGACTCATCCCTGATGTTCAGCTCGTGAAATCCCTTGTGCTTCTTAACCATGCCTTCCAGCAGCCGCGTCATGGTCAGCTTGCCCCTGCCTTTATCCCTGCCTTTATCCCTATCTTCAGCGGCATCATCGGCAAGGCCATTTTCATCCTCCATATCAATCAGGCGGGGCGGCATGTCATAGCCCGCAACCCGCAAATCCCGTATGAGGTAGCGCCAGCAAAAGCTGTGAATCGTGCGGAATTCCGGCATCTCCACCAAAGCCCCGACACCTGCAGCAGCATTTTCCCGGACATGGGCAGGTGCCCCGGCCATTTCCCGGGCCAAGGCATCAGAACCTGCGCCGAAGCCTGACTGGAAGTCTGCCAGCCTCTTGGCAAACCGCTCCTGCATGGAGCGGGCTGCCGCCTTGGTAAAGGTGAGATTCATCATCTCGCTGGCAGCAATCTGCCGCCCGTGCCTGCCAAAGAGCAGGTAGCCCGCCCGGATGGTCAGCACAGTGGTCTTGCCGCTGCCCGGCACCGCAAACAGCAGCACCTTGCCATCCACAGCCTGAATAGCCCGTTTCTGCTCATCACTGAGGGCAATATCAGGGGCATAGCTGCGGCAGAAATCCTCCACGGCATCAGATATAGGCTCCGGCTTGCCACGGCCTGCTTCCAGCTTCTGCCTGAGCAGGGCAACGCAGTCCAAAAGCTCCTGCTGCCTGCGCTCTACAGCCTGCTGAAACTCCGCCTGCTTCCTTGCCGCCTCCTCCCTGGCTGCCTGCTCCGCCTTTTCGATAATCGCCATGTCACCGCCATTTTCTGCATAATAAGCCCTGGCGGCCTCATAGTCCACGAAGCCCCTATATTTGCTGCCCTTGTAGCCCTCCACCTTTTTCTGGCAGTTATCCCAGGAATCATAATAAATTCCCGGCTGATGCCCGGCAACCACGGCATAAAACTTCTTCTTTGCCATCCGGCAGTCCCCCCTCCCTCAGCTAAACAATCCTCTTGCTCCTGCCGCCGGTTACGGCAGGGTTATCTCCACGGCATTTTCCTTCCACTGGTTCTTCTTCCTGTCCAGCCGCTCCTCCAGGGCAAACCTGACCTCCGCCTCCGGCTGCAGCTTATCCCGGCGGCATCTGGCATCCTTGAAGCTAAAATAAAAGCTTCTGCCATCCTCACCCCGGATAAAGCCCGAGCTGCCGTTGGGCAAAATCTTCTCTATCCTGCCGCTGGCAAACACCCTGCCGATATTGCACCACTCTGACCACAGAGGCTGCAATTCCTTCAGCACGTCCTCCTTGGACAGAGCGGCAATTTCCTCCGGCAGCTGCCAGTGCTCATCCTTTTTCTGCTTCCAGTTCTTCTCCTGGCGCAGGGCGTCAATCAGCTGCCTGTGCAGCATGGCCTCCCTTTCCCTGCCCTGGCTGTCCAGAAACTCCGCCAGCGCCCCATAAAACCGTACCCGCATCTCATGGGAATTATCCGCCACAGCACACATGCCAGCAGATTTAAGGGCATCGTCAAACTTTTCCTCCCGGCAGGCCAGGTCGAACAGCAGATGAAAAATATTCCAGTTCCGGAAGCCGCTGCCCACTATCTCCCTGGCGATTTTCTCAGCCTGCTCAAACTGCTGCAAGCCTGCCAGGGAAACTGCCATGCGCTGCTTTATCCAGCTGTCGCCGTTATTGTGAAATCTTCCCAGGGCCTGCAGGGCTTCCGCACCGAAAGCGGCGCACTCCTCATAACGTGCCAGCTCGCACAGGCACTTGACCCTGCGGCAATACCACTTCTCCTTTTGGGAAGCAAAGGTGACTGTTTTGCCGCCTGTCACCGTTTCCCCCGGCTGGTCAGACAACAATTCCGGCTGCACCAAATCCAGATAATGCAGTGCCAGGGCAAAATCCTTTTGCCCGCCCAGGCCGCCGCTCATCAGCCCCTCGGAAAGCACATCCACAATCAGCCACAGAGGCGAAAAAGCCTCCTGCTGAACCAGCTTCAGCACATAATCCGCCTTTTTCAGAACCGCCCTGCACTGTTCCTTGTCCACAGCAGTTTTTTTGACCGGCTTGATGTACAGATGGTAGACGCACCAGCCCATTTTGCTGTGCAGCAGGTCGCTTTCAGGCCAGGCATGCTTCTGCAGCTTGTACAGCTCCAGGCAGTCCTCATAGCGTTTCAGACCGTACAGCCCGTTCATCAGATGGAGATAATCCCACTGGGAGAGCTCCTCAGCCCTGCCCTCTGTCTGCCATTGGTCATAAAGGCGGCAGACTGCCTCATGGTCCCTGTTTTGCCTGGCCTCAGCCAGAAGCTCACGTATCGGCATTAAATCATTCCTCCCCCAAATTGTCTCAAATCACCAAATTCCCAACTATCCGGATAATCAAATCACCAGATACGACAACCACCAGATAATCAAAGAGCCGAATATAAATTCCGCAGCGCAGCATGTCATCAAGCTTGTATATACTATAACAATTTATCACCATGCTCGATTGCCAAAAAACATGTGAGGTATTTACGCAGATGTCCTTTTGTTATCTTCCAGTTATTATATTCAAGTTGTTATCCTCAAGAACAAACCTGGCCCAATCCTCATCAGTTGTTTCACGCAGGTACATAGATGCTTTATATTTATCCTGCATTTCCATAGAAAAAGCACTTCTATCTATCATGTTATTGATTTCCTTGATAGTTTTTTCTTCGCCAATTTCTCGAAACACAACAAGTAATCTTCTTAGCGTAGCCCTTTTATACAGATGATAAGGAGACACCTTCAGCGAATATTTTCCAATATCAAGCATCAAATCCTCACCTTTTCTAAATCGCCCGCAACTAAAGTAACGAGCTTTCTAATACTATTACAACTAAAATGCCACTGCATAATAGGATTCAACAATATCCCTATCAGATGTATCCTTTGATACTTTAAAAAGAAAATCCGGATTTTCCATACCGCCACATAACTTGATGGCATATTCATAATCATTTATGGAAATCTTTTTGATGCCTGCAAACATTTCCTCGTCATTATGAAAATGAAGGAAAATATTTTTATTCGATTTTCTGCGCTTGATGATTTTGCACATAGAATATCACCTGCATTTTCCGCAAATATTTCCTCGTTCAAGGCAATCCACCACAACAATCACTGCAATCACTTCCTGAACTGCTGCACAATCCAGGGCAGGCTCTTTTCCCCCTCCAGCACATACGCAAAAAATTTCACGGCTTTCTGATAGCCAAAGAAAGCACTATGGGCTGCCGGATTGCGATAATCGGAGGCCACGCTGTCCGCAAACCTGCCAATCTCCCACAAGAGCTGCCAGATTTCCTCCTCCGAAGACACGTTCCTGAACAACCTGTCCCTACCATACTGGCTGAGCCAGTGCAGATTGCGGTTTCTCGCCGCCTCGGAAAGCCTGCTGTCAGGCTTGAAATGGCAGATGTACGCTATACTGCCCAGCGTCAGCTGTTCAGATGGCCGGAGGACATAGCCCCTGCCTTCCTTGTGCTGGCACAGGCCGGATGGCCACTGGCTTCCATGTTCAGCCAGGGGCAGGCGCTCCTCCATATACCGGCAAAAATCTGAAAACAGACGCCTTTTCAGCTCGCCCTCCACTGCCTTGCTGACCACGACACACACGCTGGAATAATCTACCATCTGGCGTACCGCAGCCAGCTGGTAAAAAATCGCCCTGCCGCTCACCAGAAAAGTCCGGGATTTTTGGTCCAGCCTTTTCCATTTGTCACCAAACCTGCCTGACAAATCCGCCTTGGCCTGCTCCAGCTTCACGGTAAATTCCTCCTGCCTGCCGGCTTCCAGCAGGCTCTGCTCCTGGGTGTTCAGGCTGAGAAAGAACTGGTAAAACTCCTGGCGGCATTTTTCCGCCTTGAGATTCAGCTGACGGAGATTTTCCTCGAAGTCGGGATTATAGTCATCCTTGGCAAGCACATTCAGCTGGGTATAGCCAGCCAGGGTAATGGCCGCATCATTCAGGAGGGGCATATAGCGGCTGTTCTTTTTCAGGCTGACCGCAAAGGCTCCCATATTAAGCATATCCCGGAAAAACTGGCCAAAGCTGTACACGTTCATGGTCAGGCTGCGGACAGCCGTGCGAATCAGCATGCCCTTTTTCCAGCGGCCTTCCACTGCGGCACAGTATTCCATAACCTTGCGGCGTTCCAAAAGTGCCTGCTCATAGTTATCCTGCACAGCCTCATCGGCCTTGTACAAAGCAAAGGCCGTGGCAGGCACAGCCACCACGGCAGTAAGGGCGGCCACGCCGCCTGCTATGCCCAGTCCCCCCGCTGCCAGGCTGCCGCCGCCCATACAGGCCAGCAGGGAACTCAGATAGGCAGCACCTGACAGGGAGCTGATGGCAGTTCCCGTGCTGGCAGTCCCCAGGGCAGTAGCCAGCCCCACGGCCGTGGCTCCGCTGAGGAGGCCCGTCCCCACGGCCTTCAGGAGCACGGAATCAGCCGGGGACCACACGTGCAGCTGCTGGCTGGGCAATTTCCATTCCTGCTGCTCCGTCATGGTTTCCTCGTACTCCACATCGGCAAAATCACACAGCAGCCTGTAGGTGGAAAAAAGTTCCCCATCCAGCTTTGTCACCTGGCTGCAAAAATCCACATATTCACTTTTCAGCATTTCCTGGCAGGCATAGCTGCGGCTGCAAGCCGTTTGGTATGCTTCCTGATTTTGCTTCAGGATTTTATTTGTCTCCTCCGCCTGGGCCCTGCGCTCATTTAAATAATCCACCATGCCATCCAATGTCTCAGACGCCTCATCCCTGACTGTCTCCAGGGTATCTGCCAGCACCTGGCCGCCCATATGCAGCAGCTCCCCTGCCATCCTCCATTTATTATCCATAAAACCTCACCATATATAAAAAACATCGACAATATTTGCTTCGCTAATTTTATATTCTACACAACTGCAGAAAATCCTGCTAGTTTCGCAATATTGCTATGCCATCACCCCTGCTGCCCCCAGCCGTAATAAGCACTGTGGGCGGCAGTCACCCTGGCATGTTCCTCAGCGGACAGCAAAATCATATTGTCCGGGGTATCTGCCCCGCCCTGGCAAAGGGGAATGATATGGTGCACCTCGTAGCCCGCAGGCACTGACTCCAGGCCATGCTGCTGCAAAAAGGTGCTTCTGGCGGACAAATCCCTGACATACTGGCTGCTGTCAAGATGGTGGCTATCCGGCACCTCACCCATGCCGATAATGCTATCCAAAGAACTGTCATCCACCAGCCTGCCATTCTCCACCCCCGGCAATTCATCCACATCCACAGCAGGCACAAAGCCATGCACATAGCCATAGCCATAAGCACCGGCGTTGCAGTCCGCATCCCCTGATGCCTCCGTGCCGCAGTCATCATCAAGCATAACTCCCTGCACAAGGTGGCCTGCCAGCATGATGCTGCTTATTGCAGACCCCAGCCGTATGATTCTTGCCTTGCTGCGCTCATCCACCAGCTCCCTGTCCTGCAGGTAATTGTTGCACACATCGCGCCCCAGGCAGGCAGATTCCGCTGCCAGCACCTTTGCACCGCTGATGACGCCCTCCGCCTTCCTTTTAGCTATATCGGCAGCGGCATCCACATCCCTGCTGACTACAGCCTTTCCTATCTCATAGGCCGTCCTGCCGCTGCCCAGCAGCGCCCTCGCCGTGCCGCCCAGCGTTCCCTTGGTAATCCCCCAGCCTATATCCATCAGCTTGCCCATGAATCATCACCTCATTTTCAGCACACAAGCCATCATGCTTCCTGTAGATACTATACTCCCCTGATGCACCTCTCCAAAGCCTCAGATAGAGGGCATGTACCATGATTCAGATGACGTCCCTTCTTGTCCCATTCACAGATAAAGACTGTATCACTGCCCACAACAGGATCACATTCCACCGTCAGGTAACGCAAGTCCCCAAAGCCTTCATCAAACTTGCAGATGCTGAAAGCACACTCGGTTGCCTCCATAGGCTCCGGCCATTTAATGATAACGGCATAATATCCTTCCCGCACCTTGACGCAATCCACCACAAATTCCTCTGCCGCAAATTCCATATTGATTTTCATATCCGCCAATATACCGCAAAGCGCATTATAAAAGGAATCATCTTCCCGCGTAATCGCCCGTATAAAAGTGTCACGCAAATCAAAAAATACCTGTGGCACATGCCTGTGCTCCAGCCAGTATAAAAGCTTGTGCCTGGAAAGCTTTTTCATGCCTCATCTCTCCCCTCAAAAAAATTCCCCATAATATCAACCTGCCCATTTAATCATCAGCACACATGAACGCCAGTACAAGGCCGATAACAAACCCGAAAGGGCCTGCTACAGCTCCGCCTATGGCAGGTAGCAGCAGCAAAAGCAGGCAGCCGCCGCAGCCATCGTTATCGGAACTGCCGGAAGCAGAGGAAGAAGATGAAGCGTTTTGGGGGCTCATCATCGTACTCTGAGGAGCAGGACGGGCAGGCTTATCGGCTGTACTCTGCGCCCTTGCAGCAGCATCATATTCATCTTTTACTTCTCTGACAAATTGCAATGATTCATTGATGCTTTTCACAGCATTAGGTATATCACCTGCAATCGACAAAAGCTTTTCCAACAATGTTATGGCAGCACCATACTCATCTTTCTGTTTGCACAGATTAACGCATACATCATTAAACAGCTTGTTGTAGACCGGTCCTACATAGGAAAAGTCATTTATCTCCTCTGCCACGCTCATCACTGTCAAAGGCCGTGCCAGCCTGCCGCCCTGGTCCATAGCCTCGCAAGCAGCCTGCACATTGTTGCGTGAAGGATTGGCCAGCACCTTGTCCAGAAGCTGCAGCGTATGTGCTTCCAGATCCTCCAGCTGCTGCTCCACGGACAGCCGGTAGCCATCCACAAAATCCTGGATAATGACCCCATACTGCCCCTGCTGCCGGAGTACTGCCTGAGCCACCTCCAGGGCAGTCTGAGTGTATTGACCTGCCGCCATGCTATCTACGGCTTCTTGCAGCTGCTCCCGGATGTTGTTGCGCACCTCATTCCAGGCGGCCTCGATAGCCTCCACCCCCTGCACGGCAGGAAAGCCGGACACGCTCCTGCTCCTGTTCACCCAGGCCAGAAGCTGCTCCTTGTCCATCTCCCGATAGGCGGTATCAAGAAAAACTATCTCATTGGCAATCCGCGGCTTTCCCGGCAGCCCGATGAGCTTCTGATTCATGGCTGCCAGCTTGTTGACGCTGGACATGAAGACAGCCTGCTGCCTCTCAGCGGCAGACAGCAGCCTCTGCTCCTCCTGCGGCTGGACATCCGGGAACCATCCCAGCTCCGCCTGCAAACGCTGCTGGGGATTTAACAGAATCCCCTTGGCCTTTTCAAAAATTTCTTCCCTTTCCGGCTCATCAAAGCACCTGTCATCCGCCTTTTCATCAATCACCTGCTTGCTGTCACGGATAGAAACACCAAGAATACAAAACGGGTTTTCACTCAGCTTCATCTACATCACACTCCCCACCATAATAACTTTAGAAGATACAGGCAAAAACCTTACAAGGCACAAGCAAGGCGCACAGGCTGCCGGGAAAATCCCGGCAGCAGCACGCCCCTTGCCTGTCAGCCCCGCACAATATTGGAACGGACGCCGTTGGCATCATTCTCCTCGCTGCGCCTGATGCTCCACAGCAGGTCAACCACCTCCCGCAATGCCTGAATATTGTTATTCACCACAGCATTCATGCCCCGCTGCTTCAAATCCTCAAATGCCTGTTTATCCTCAAAATCCTCCTGGCTATCGATGAGACGCTTGAAATCATAAGCAATAAATTCATCGCTCTTGGCCAGCACCGCATAGTTAAGCCCCCGTATGTCATCAATTACCTCCTCAAAGCCGTTGCCCGGCTGGTCTATCAGGCCGCGGGCCGCCGCAAACATCCGATGGTACAGATCATCCTCCTTGGGATTGGCAAACTGCTTGTATTCTTCCTCGTATGCCTCCTCAAAATGCGCCAGTTCCTTCTCCCGCAGCAGCTGCAGGTTGCTCCTGCGTATTTTGTTCAGCTCCTTCTTCATCTTGAGGATGGCATCATTCATTTCCTGCAATTCCTCATGGTCGGACTTGTCCTGCCGGACATTCAAGGCCCTGGACGCCACTTCCCCGGCCTTCTGCAGCTGCTCCCTATAGGCATCATCCTCCAGGTTTTCCCCCAGATTGCGTACCCGCCGCATCAGCTGCTTGCCGTCATAGTTCAGCTTGTCCGCCACCTTGTCCAGATCCAGCTGGCCCCCCTGCCGAGAGTAAAAATTCTTGTCGCTGTTAAAGGACTCGGAAATGGACGGCACAGAGATTTCCAGGTCAATGCTGCCTGAGTCGTTGACCACATAATTGCAGATGATTTCCGCACCTGCCATAATCATGCCAAAATCAAAATCCCTGCCGGTGATGGTCATGTGGCCGATAAAGCGGTTATCCTCCACATCCTCCTGCATATCGCCTTCCCACAGCTTGAAATTAATCGCCTCATCGCTGCCAGCCCTGATGGTTTCCGTAGCCCGGAATTTCTTCTGCCCCTTGGCTGGCAGGGCATCCCCCTCCCGCACCAGGTAATCCAGCACGGCCTTGTCGCTGCCGCTGCTCTCGCAGACCTCCACCCCGATGGAATGGGAGGCCAGGATAGCCCCCACAGTTGCCAATGTATAGGAAATTTCTATATCGCTGTTTTCCAGCTCCACTGGCCTGCCAGAGGCATCAAATACATCCACATGGAAATGATTGCTGCCCCGCCTGAACAATTCCAGCTCCAGGGTGGCCCTGTTCTTCAGCTCCATGCTGCCGGAACGCCACCCTGTATCCCTGGAGGAGATTTCAAAGGTATAGCCCGTCACCGGCTTTGCCAGCACAATAGCGAACTTGGCCTTGGGTGCCGTGGAACGTGCCACATAACGAAAGCTCAGTCCCAGGGACTTGCCGCTTTCCACCTGCTCCCTGGCTGACTTCCTGCCATGCTCCTCATTGCTCCAGTCAATGGACTCAGCAAAAATACTTGCACCCTCGGACACGGCAGTCATAGGGTTCACCTCGATGCTGCCCACCGGCACGCCTACCTCCAGCACTACCTTGTCACGCAGGGATTTATAATTGGTCGGGCCGCCCACAAAGACAATGCGGTCAATGTCCTGAGGCGTCAGCCCCGCCTTCTCAATGGTCTCCCGGGTAGTCCTGACAGCCTCCATCACCAGCTCCTCTATCAGATCATCGTAGGTGCTGCGCTTCAGCTCCACATCCAGGTAGATTTCCTCCCCGGCAGCATCAAAGGTGCCGGTCTCCCCCTCGATATTTACGACCTCGTCAGAAGAAAGCTCTATCTTTGCCACCTCTGCCTTGTAGGCGGCAATCCGCAAGAGCTTCTTGTACTCATCCCTGGCCCTGAAATCATCAGGTAGCTGGTAGTTGCTCCGCAGCCAGGGGATGACCACGTTGTTCATAATCACCCGGTCAAAGTCCCTGCCGCCGCACATGGCAATACCCCCATGCGCCAGCAGGTTCACCTTGCCGGACATGCTCTCCGCAATAGCCACATCCAGGGTGCCGCCCCCCAGGTCAAAAATCAGGAAATTGCCATCCCGGCTGCCGGCCTTCATGACGCTCATGATGGCTGCCACCGGCTCCTGCATCAGTGCCACCTTGCCAAGCCCCGCCTGCTTCGCCGCCTCCAGCGTGGCGGCATTCTGCATCTGGTTGAAGGCTGCCGGAACGGTAATCACCACGCCTACCTCATCACTGCTGCGGATTTCCTCCGGCAGGTTCTTGTACAGCTCCCTCAGCACCTCCGCACTGCATTCCTCCGGAGTCAGCTCCTCATCCCCCAGCTTGATTTTTGTGCTGGTTCCCATAAACCGCTTGAACAGGGTGGCGCAGCGATCCGGCTGCTGAGCAGCCTTCAGATAGGCATCCTTGCCATAAAACCGCTTGCCCCGCTTATCTACATATATCGCCGAAGGGGTTACATCATTCTGATCCTTCTTGCTTTTCCACACCCTGACATTTTCCCCGTCAAAAGAAGAAATCGCGCTGTTGGTTGTCCCCAAATCAATTCCCACATAATACTTCATTGTTTATCCTCCCCACAACTACAGAACCCTTTTTCAAAATCTCTGCGGAATTAAGCTTCTTGATGGTGGGCTCAAGGGTTACCTCCACCCTCAGCTCATCCTCCGCCTCAAAATCCTCCAGATTGATAGGATACACCGGCAGACCGGTATTGTAGGCCTCACCGGCAAAATCCAAAACCTCTATGCCCAGCTTCTCCAGGGAAGCGGCGCTGTGCTTGTCAAACCTTTTGACCTGATTCATGCCCCGCTTCTGAATCTGCGGATTCAGCACCTTGCCCACCAGGGCCTTCGTGTACTGGCACAGCCGCCATCCCTCGGCAGCATAATCGGCCAGCTCCAGATAAAAAGCATCGTCCTGCACATCGGCAGCTGCCTCCCCCGGCTCCGCACCGGGCACGGCTTCAGTTTCAGTTTCATTTTCGTTTTCATTTTCCTTCACAAGCTCAGTCTCAAGTTCATTTTCCTTCATGCAAAAATACTCCTTTCATACTTGCTGTATAAAATATAGCAGACATCAGGCAAGATTTCGCGCCAAAAAACATGTGAGATTGAGCAGCATTGACAAGCAAGCCATCAGGCACAATAAAAAACCGCACCTTGCTTCAGGTGCGGCCAATTATAAAAATCCATCAAAACGCAAATCACTTTATAAGCTGCAATCATGCCTATATTGGTCAGCTATGTATCGCTGAAAAAACTTGTCATACTCCTTCTGCCCTATGTTGATGATGACCAGATATTCCTTTGCCCTGGTCATGCCGGTATATACAAGCTCATTTTTCAGTTCCACCCTTTCCGTGCCATACTCCTCATCTTTAACGGACAGCTTCCTCTCAGAAGACACCAGCACCAGAAAAACCACGCTCAGCTCCCAGCCCTTGAAGCAGTGGATAGTCGACAGCTTGATACATCCCTGCCCCATCTGGAAGTTAAAGCGCTTGCTCCGCCTGTACTGCTGCATCTGTTCTGCCCCTGCATTTTCAATTTCCGGATTAAATACCCCCGGCCTGTACATCTGCATCTCACGAGGATGTTTCAGCTTCATGATCTTGACAAAATCCTCCTCCGACTCAAATACGGTCTGGGTATGGCGGTTGTATGGCTCATGGCGCAGCATATTGTCAATCCATCTCAGTTCTGCCAGCCTGTCTCCCAGAAAAATTACATCATTGACATGAATCCCCTCAGACCTGTGGGCGGCCATAAAATCATCATAGATTCTGGCAATTTCCTGCAAGCTGAATTTTGGCAAATAATGATAGCTTATCTCACCTGGAAAACGGCTGATTTTTCGCACCTGCAAGGGCTCAAATTCATATATGCCCTCATACATGTTCCGCTGAAAAGCATTTGCCAGGGCCAATATATTGCTGCTCATGCGAAAGCTGATGCCTTTCAGCATTGACCACCCACCGACAAGACCTGTATAAACCCGCCTGCCGCGTTCCCCCTTTTCATTTTGCAAGGCCCGCTGATAAATATTCTGCTTCTCGTCACACCAAAAAGTAATCTCCCCATCAGGTGCCAGTACATTGTAGATGCTGTGGATCCATTTTTTCGCATAATCCTGCACCTCATCTATCAGGATGGACTTATATCGCTTGGCATGTTCAGGCAGTTCCTTGGGTATGCACCAATGAGCCCCATCAAAATTTCCATCGAACTCCGGCCTGTCCGACAACACAAGATACTCATTCCAATACATGTTCACAAACTCGTGGTAATATGGTGAGCGTACTCATGCCTATTATACCATAACCCATGTGCAAATTCATTCCATGCCATAGATGACCAGGTCTGCGAATTTCTCCATCTCCTTCTGCATGTACTGCCGCCAGCTCAAGCCATCCAGTATTTTGCGAGGTTCCAGCATGTATTTTTCATATTCCCCAATCCACTTGTGCCTTGCCGCATCACAAAAATTGCAGCCATCTTCCTCCTCTACCCTGAAATCTATCGGCAGCAGGATTTTTTTATTGATGATCTTCAGGACAAATTTGTCAATTACATTCTGCCGGAACATCTCCATCATATCATAAACCAGGCTGTCCTTGCGGCCATTGTTGCTGTGCAGAAAGCCAATGCGCGGGTCCAGCCTGATACCTGCAATCGCAGTCCGCACCTCACGCTCCAAAAACGCGTAGCCGTAGCTGAGCATGCTGTTGACAGGATCCCGTGGCGGCCTGCGGTTGCGCCCTGACCAGTCCCACTGACGGCTGTCAAATATCAGCCCGAATGCCTCAAAATACACCTTAGAAGCAATCCCCTCATAACCGCGCAATTCCTCCACCAGCTCGGTCGTGTCCAGCTTGTGGATATAAAGCTTTATGATGCTGGCTGCCTCCTTCAAATCACTTTTCTGCAGCTTGCTGGCATAATAAAGCAGGAGATTGCGCTGGTTTTTCAGCTTTATCCGCAGCACATACCTGACCAGGCTGGCAGTCAGGACAGGGTCGGCAAAACGCTCCTGCTGCATGATCAGCCTGCTGATAGACATTTTTTCATTTGACATGCAGCCCAGAATTTTGCCTCTTTTGTCCACATAGGTAATCTGCACGCCATTCTTCAAAAGGGTGAAAATAGCTTCTGTGCTAATCTGCGTATAACCACCTACCACGACACTGTTGATGTCACTGGCAATAAGGCTGTACAGCTTTTCATGCCGATTGTTCCATATCTCCATGCGGCCGCCATTCCTGCACATCTTCTGGCCTGGCGACAGCAAATAAACCGTTCCCATAACAATCATCCTTTCCTGAACAGAATATAAAACATATTATCTATGCTATCACATACGGCACAGGAGTTTCCACTGGCTCGCCGTACTGCCAGATTTTTTCCTCACAGCTATGGCAAAGAGGGATGATTGTCAGAATAGAATTGCCGGTATTGCCTATAATACCAAATATTTTTTCCTTGATTGCTTCAATCTGAAGACTGCTACAACTGGCCACAAAGACACTATATTGCAGCCTATAGGCGCAGGATTCCAAAAATCTGGCAACCCTGCGCCTGTTTTTGTCGCCAGAAATATCATAACAGATTAAGTATTTCATAAAAAAACCTCCCTGCAAACTTGCTACACATAATATAACAAGTTTGCAGGGAGAATACCTCCAAAAAAACTGTGAAATTCAACGCCGCACGCGGCATTTCCCTGTGCACAATGAAGTAACCTCGGCCACAATATCAGATCTGCTAGTTGTTTCAATGCCGCACGCGGCATTTCCCTGTGCACAATGCTGTCCCTGTAGCTGCTGTCCTTGCCCCTGCTGTCGTTTCAATGCCGCACGCGGCATTTCCCTGTGCACAATCAACAGAAATTCTGCATTAAAAATAAAAAATACTACGTTTCAATGCCGCACGCGGCATTTCCCTGTGCACAATAGCATCCCCGGTGAACCAACGGGAATGTCGGGTTAAAAACTAAAAATCATCTCAAGCGGCTGCTTTTCGCAAAAACCGCCAAATATTTCGTGGACACTGTTTCCCAAAAGCCGAAAAACAATCCGCAAGCCCCTGCAACAAAGGCTTCCTTTAGTCCACGAAAATATTCAACTTACGACTGCCATTTTTCACGGTTCACAGCAGTCCTCAGCCTAGGTTAATTCTACCACAGCAACCCCAAGCCGTCAATCATTATCAGCATTGACCTTTATTCCTCTTTACTCATACTGTTTTATAGGATCTAAAGCGAACAAATTTATAAACCGACCGCCTGATAGTTTCCTGCTGCTCATTTACAAAACATTCTGTACATCGCTCACTACAAGCTGCCAACACATCAGCACCTGCCTTCAGCAAATAGCTGATGAGTGCATAACTATATGTGAACTCCCCCTGAACCAGTACTGCTGACGGCTGCATAGCCAAGATACATCTGGCGTTCTCCCTGGCCAGGCTATCCACCGCCGCCTCATCCCAGCCAGCTTCTACAGCAGGGAAATTCACATCTATCACCTCGCCATACTGCCTGGCTGCTTCCATTTGCTCATCTGACCAATGCCCAAATGGATGATTAGTGTGATTAACAAACACGCCCACCTGTACATCACCCCCATTATTTTTTACCCAAATCATCATGTGAATCAATTACTGCCCTCAGATGCGCCAAAGCCAAAGTCATCTTATCTTTGAGCTGGTCAAAGGTAAATCCGGATATTTTCGACTTGGCATGGCTGGAAATATTGCGCTCATCACGAATTTCCTGATACTCGCTGCCAACTAGCAATAATTTTTCCAAAGGCACTAATGAGCTAACCATTTTCTCATTAACATATTTTTCCAAGCGCATAACATTCCTTACACCAGGATACACCGAGAGCAAATCAATCCATTTATTGACTTTCATGTTTAGAAAATATGCTTTCAAGCATTTCTTATATCTTGACTGATCATTGACGCAATCATGATATTTAATCGTCAGATTGTCAGCAGATTTTTCGTATGCAAGATAAGCCTCAATCCAGAAATCTGCTTTCGCCTCTGAAATATCTTGCCCCAGCTTATTTACCACATAAGGAATACGCCTGTATGCCGCCAGCTTTTCACAAATATCATCCAGATTTTCCAATATAACTATTCCGTCAGGATCAATCTCCCGCATGGCCTCCAGCAACTTACTGCGACATTCCTCAGCAGTTACAGGTTCCTGCTTTTTATCCTGAATAATTGCCTTAATTTCCTCTAAAACCTTTTGCTGACATTTATCTTTTTTGGATTGCGCCTGCGGGTCCTGCACTGTAATAAAAAGTTCATAATAATTTGTCGTAGGCAGTTCCCCTCTATCCTTTTGCTGCTTTTTTTCTTTCTCAATACACTGCAAGCCATATTCAGTGAAGCTGATAACCCCCTCGTTCCCCAGAATTTCCGGCATCCGTTCCGTATAAAGCACCAATGCCTGCTGCAGCAAATCCTTGCCCAAGCACCATTCAATCAATTCAATATCGCCTATATCATCGCTAAGGATAACATCATACTCAGCATGTATTCTGCGCAAAAGGCTATCCAGCAGCAAGTCATTGATATTTTCCTTGTCAGCTTCAAAGTCCTGCAAAGCCTCATGCAATTCTCCGATGGAATGTTTCAGGGAACCATAGTGGCACAATTTTATTTCCTTGGAGAAATCATCCATCGCCTTCAAAAGCCTGCCAAGACCTGCCGACAAATCCTGCTTTCCCTGGTAATAAGCCAGCACTGACTCCACACTGCCAAATCGCACGAACTCCTCTGCACCTGAAATCAGGTCCAAGAGCCGGTATATGTCATTTGCTTCCTCAACATAACTGTTCTGACCTTCCGGCATAATGTGGGAATAAAGCAAGTTATCCACCTTTATGCCGCCATATTGGAGCAATTTGACTATGTTTAATATGGCCATGTTCGCGTTACGGAACCCGCCTGTCAAATCTACTGAAAGACCTACTTCTTCATATCCTGCTGCATATGCTTGGACAGCTCTGGCACTTTTAGCAATCGATTTTAATGCGTCCTCTTCCTTGTAAGCAATCTCCTCATAAATCTCATCTATATTAGGCAGAAACCGCCGCAGGCGCAACTTGAAATACTCGGTGCTGGTATACTCCCCCTCAAAGCCAGGTTCCTTGACAACAATCACATTTTCACTGGCAGCCTTGGATGTAAAAACATACAGCTTATCCAGCTTCTGCCCCTCCGGCAAATTTGCTGCAACATAGTGCACAGCCGATTCATTCGTCATGTGAGTTTCTACTACCTTGCCACATTTGCCCAAATCATACGGAGGTTTCTTTTGGATGAATCCGGTATCCTTATTCACTGACAGCATACTAAGAAACAGGAGCATAATATTCTTTTTCATACAATTCCCATCCTCTCCACACAGTCTATAGTTTCCAGCATACGGCTTTCCAGGCAGGCACTATCAGCCACATCTTCACCATCATACGCATGATTAATCTGATTGCGCTGATTGCGTATCCAGTGCAAACTTTCCAGCACAGACAAAATCTCTGCTTCTTCCAGCCTGGATACTGCCACGCCCTCGGACAACATCAGCTGCACAGCTTTTTTGCGTTTCTGCCATCGTTCCGCAATACTATCCTCGCCATTCCGCTTTTCCAAAGATTCATTTGCTTTTATGGCAGGCGGTTTTATCTCCAGCAGCTCATGCAAAAATTCCTCCTTTGCCACAGACAGCATTTTATAGATGCTTTCAGGACTTCGTACATACTTGGCAAAATATTGCTTAAATGGCATGTTTTTATTGCAAGCATCACCCTGCTGCTTGTAGCAGATACATCTATACAAATAACTGTAATCCCTCCTGAACTGTTCCACGCTCAGCCTGCCTGCCTCCATCCTGTCATGCAGCACGGAAACCAAGTTGATATCATGTACCAGCCTGTCCAGAATATCCCCGGCAAAAGGAGCCCCTACGGTGCCTGTCCCGCAGCCTTTAAAGAAATTTCTCAGTGGGGCCAGAAATTTCTTGGATTCACCCACGGCAATCGCAGAAACTGACCATCCCGCAAGAGACGCCCGGGTTGCAAAAAACTCATGCACAAAAACCATCTCCAAAGACTTGTACCCCTGATTTTGCTTTTCGCAGGCAGCAGAGATGGCACGGCGGAACTGATCACCGGGATAAAATAGCTTCAGCCTGACCAGTTCCTTGGGCAACCATTCATTGAACAAGGTCATGGCCTGCTGCAAGAAATTCTTCTTGATGCACCAGCGGATAATGGCCAGACGCGATACATCCCTGCTGATGATATCGCCATAATCATGCTCCAAGGTTTCCAGCACCTGGGAAAACAATTTTTCCTGCGCACTTTTGCCAGCGTACCCCTTAAATGCCTCCAAAGCCACGGCCAGCTCCTGCAAGGAAGTCTCAAACAAGCCCGTCCTGCACACGCGGACTGCATCGGAAAAACGCCGCAAAGCCGCCAGCAAATCATGTAGCTCCCTGCTCTTTCGCCTTTCGTCTACACCGTCAAAGTAACGCTCTATTTCCTCCAGGCTGGCAAAATTCAAAAACGCATCCGTGCTTGATACCAGCTCAAACATCTTGTGTATGGAAGATACATCCTCAATCCTGTTCCACTCCGGCTTATTGCGATAATAATTCGCATAAAAGGCGGAGCCTATCCTGATGCCTGTATATTTCAGCATGTGCAGTACCGACATCATCAGCACCGCCGCATGGCGCATGCCGCCGGTCAGGTCAGTATACAGCATCCATTCCCCTGCCGCACCTGACACCTGGCTGCGGATGGCCTCCACCATGCCCATAACGTTATCAATCGTTGCCTCAGCCTGGCACATCTCATTGTATTCCACATATTTCACACGCCCCTGCAGCTGGGGGAACTCAGCCTGTATATCTTCCTCAAAGATTTGCCGCTGCATAGCCCTCTCCTGCATGGGCATCCCTTCACCAGGCAGATAGCTGACAGGCTCCCTGGTCCTTGCCGTGGAAAAGACAAAAATGGTGTCCAGCTCCTCCCCCCTGGCAGTCAGCTTTCGCATCAAAAACTTCACAGCCGCCGCATTAGTCTGCACACAGCTGACTTTGCCAATCCCCTCAGCAGCATACTCCGTGGAAATCAGCCTCTTGTTTTTATCCAGATGTATTTCACTAAGAAACAGCAATATTGCATTCTTCATAATCTAGTTTCCTTTGCTCCTTGCTTCCCTCACTAACGCTACATACTCAGACCTTTTTTTGCTAATGGCGGCCTTGCCCACCTGATGGTACTCTGCCACGCTCACATCCTGAATAGCCGTACTGTATTTATTGCTCCTGAGCACATAGAGATAGTACCCTTCATCATAGAAATCCTTCAAATAAGACAGCAGCCCCAGGTTTCCTGCATTAAGGCAGTCTTGCACCAAAAAACAGGCAAAATACTTCCTCTGGGTGGCGGTTGCCTGACCGAATACCCATTTATACCAGCCTATGACTTCATTGTAGAAATCATATCGCTCTACTTCGATATAGCTTCCGCTGACCTTGCTCAGTTCATCCCCTTCCTCATCTTCATCAGCATTTTCTTTTTTTGCCGCAGCTGCCGATGACTGCCGTATGGCTCTCAGCTGTATAGCGATTTGGTAATAGCCTTCCTCTGCGCTCAATGGCATTCCCATCGCTTCCATGACCTCATGAATTTGCTGCCTGGACAAGTCCATCAATTTCGCACCTGCATAGCTGGGATTTTCCTGGGCATAGGCCCGCAGCATGTTGTTGAAATCCTTGTTCTTACGCAACAGCACGGCAGACATCCTGATGTTGGTATTCTTCTGGGCGTTATACTCCTCCTGCACAGCCCCCTTCACCTTCTTATTATAAACGCTGTACAGCAAAGTAACAAAATTACCCTTGTCTGATGAAAAAGCCTTCAGGGCATACTCCATACATTCAACAAATGCCACACCATCAAAGCCCCTGGCATAATTACCGGCCTTCTCCACGGCAGCTACCGCCTTATCAGTAACAATCTCTGCCCTCGTTTTCATCATATTCTGCAGCTTGTCATTCCCAACATCAGCAGTCCTTGCCCCCAAAATCAGGCGCAGGGAAAGTTCCTTCAGCTTGACGCCCAGCATCTCCCTGCGTTCAGCATCATGGGTATGCTCATATTCCATAGCAAGGGCATTTACGCGATTTGCCAACTCATTCAAAATCCATCACCTGCTCTCGCCCATACATGTCACAAAAGGACATTGCCGCCATCGCCCATCAGGCTCTCCACCCCCATCAGTCCGCTGAGGGAATTGAGATAGAACAGCGATGTGACATCAAAATACTCCGGCTTGATTTCCGCAGAGCCGTTGTACAAATTCCCATAGCAGATTTCCTTGATGTCCACATTCTCCCTGACCTGATAAGCATTGTTCAATGCCGCAAAAATAACAATCGGATTGTATTTGAAACCGTAGGTAATATCTGCATAGATTTCATCATCATCCTGCAATTTCGCCACAATATCCTTGTACAGCCTGCGGGGGGAACCAGCTTCAATCCGGGCAGCCACAGCCAGCTCAATGAACTCCGCCTTTGCCCCTTTGGCCTGGCAGATGCCGCCTGCCTGCTGGCAGAATTTCCTGTAATTCTCCACGGCCAGGTTGCCCTCACTGTGCGTCACCACCGTAATAAAAGCCACCTCATCTCCCGGCTGGCAGTTATTTTCCAGAGAAATTGTAATGGGGAAAGCCGTCTGGCTATTTTCAGGATAGGTGCTGCTATCATACTTGAACGCATTGACCTTCTGCATCGAAATTGACGAAATAAAAACTTTTCTCATACTTCAAACCCTCCTCTTACTTATATTCGCTACATATTCCGAAAATCCTTTATTCTGCCACGCTTTTTACCGGGCTGCACGCCTGGCCAGCCAAATCTCTACATCAAGTGTATCCATAAACATATTCTCACCTCCCTGCGTATCGCTTTATAACCTTATCATAATTCAGCTTGTCACCTTACTGCCTTATCTCCTTGCCGCCTTATCTCCTTATTTATGAACTGCAGCATCTTCCCCTTACACTACCTTTATCTGATAATTGGCGGCAATAGTTTCCACCAAAGCAAAAAATTCACAAAAATTCATCAGTATAAGTTACGCAAATATCAGTTGCACAATTTATACAATAATTACCTTTTCCAGCCCTGTGCCGCTTCCTATTTGCCATGCCTTTTTCCAGCAGGCATCACACAGAGGGTATATGTGCACCGAATCCACAGCTTCCTTCTCTCCATTTACATGAGCCAGATTTTTGATGCCGGCTTTTATTTTTTTCAGTTCATGGACTGTAAACTCCCCTACGAAGACACTTTCTTGGATTCGAAACGCAGCTTCTTCCAACAAAGCTGAAACCTTCTTTCTCCTTTTATCATCTGCAATATCATAACAAATCAAGTACCTCATTTTTTCTGCACCTGCTCCAAAAAACTGCAAAAATCCCTGATTTCCTTTTCCAGATAGCTTCTGCCATGCTCATCCGACTGCATCCATTTTTCGTAGCTTTCTATCCATTTCCTCTTTCCGGCATCAGTCAGCAGGCATGTATCGCCCTCCATGTGAAAATCCTCCTTCTTGATGGTTTTCCTGCTCAGGCAATTCAGCACCAGCCTGTCCGACACCGACTGCCTGAACAGTTCCATCAAGTCAAAAATCAGGCTATCTTTGCGCCCATTATTGGTATGCAAAAAGCCATACCGCTCATCCAATCCCGTGCCTAATGCTATCAGGCGGACTTCCCGCTCCAAAAAAGCATAGCTATAATTCAGCAGGGCATTGACAGGGTCCCTGGAAGGCTGCCTGTTCCTGCCCTTCCATTTAAATTCCTTTTTATCAATAATCTCGCCATACATGGAAAAATACTCCTTGGCGCATATTCCCTCAAAACCTCTTGCTTCATTACATTCAGCAGCCAATGCCAGCTGCTCCAAGTGCACCTTCAGTCTTTTGGCAGCATCTTTTAGCTTGATGCTTTTCCTGTATTTTGCAAACAAATTCAGGATGAATATCTGATTTTTGATTTTGCGCTGCAAAATGTACTTTACTATTTGTAGCAGAGACGGCACATGGCTACAGGCTTTCATCTGCAGCTCAACCATCCTGAGACTGCTGCGCCCAGCACAAAGAGTACCTTCATACCGCCCCTGCCAGTCAGTAAATACAATGTAGCTGCTCTGCTTCAGGAGGCTGTGTATGACCTTTGAGGATATGCTGGCATTTGATGTTACCACTATGCCCTCCACATTTTTGATGGGCATACCAGCCAAAAACGTGCCATTTTCCTTGATTATCAGCCTGCCTCCTTCCTGGTGGATACTGCCTGCATCCTTAGTCACATAAACCACGCTCATAATGACGCCTCCCATTCTAGACGATACAAAAGATACGAAAGATACAAAAGATACAAAAATATAACTCTGCAATCCATATCTAACTAATCATCAACAAGGTTTCCCCAAAAACAAAACCCCGCCATTTAGCATAAATATCTAAATAACGGGATTCATAAAATTATAAAATACATTTCAGTTCAACCTTATATGTGTATTATACCACTAAAACTGCTTTTACGCAACAAGAAAGCCGCCTGTCTCCCAGAGGATTCAGACGGCTAATTACTATATACGCACATTACATATCACCTACCATCAAAAGAACACTATCGTGCCAGCCGGAAAAGGAACATCCATCGGCATAAAACCAAACATTACAATCACCTCGCTTTCAAAATCCATCACAAAGTTACTTCATCAGAATATCTATCCAAATACCACCGAACATCTTTATCCCCTCTCTTTCATTTACCGCAACCAATGGTTTGCCTTCAATCCTCCAAAGCATCTTTCAAAAATTTCCCCAGAATATCTATAATCATCAAAATCACCTCCGTAACATCAATAGCAAAAATTACTTGTCAAGAATATCCAGCAAAACCAGCGTACCTACAAAGCCACCTACAAACCAGCCCATTTTTCTCACCTCCTTTTCGTAATCTCAGAGTTAATTATCTTTTTTCAGTTTGTGCACTGTAACGGCCAGAGTCGCGCCAGCCCCGAAAGCCTCGGTTGCTGCGGTTGCGACTGCTGCCGCCGCTGCCAGTATTGGTAACATATCCTTCACCTCCGTTTGTCCTAACATCTTGTTTACTCATCTTACACTACTTATATCTTGTTTCTTCTCGCGATAGTTTCCGCCTCACTCAAAAATTTTCTACATTATTTCTTCACTATGTCCCAAAGGATTTGTCCAAGAATATCACCAATCATGTTTATCACCTCGCTTTCAAAATCAGGCACAAATTACTTCCTCAGAATATCACCTAAAATATCTCCCAGAATATCGCCAATCATCTTTATCACCTCACTTTCATCATACGCTCTGTTACTTACACTGAAATCTCAAATACTTGCCGCCAAACACCTCCTAAACTACTTTTGAACTAACACATCATCAAATACCGAAAATCAGCGGCCACGGGATTGGAAATATTGGCCCTGGTATCATATCTTACACCTCCGTTCTTCATAACACCCTGTTCAATCATCTTACATTACTTATATCTTGCTTTTTCTCCATACAGTTTCCATCGACTAAAAAATTTCTTCATTATTTTTTCACTATGCCCCAAAGGATATCCCCCAAAAATATCTCCTAACATTCTTATCACCTCGCTTTCACATTTAAATATCTCTACACCATTCATATCTAGATAATTGGTAGAAAAGTTTCCAGAAAAAACAAAAATCCTATCACTTAGAACATCTAATCGATAGGATTAATGATACGCCGCAAGCGGCATTAGGTCGGTTGCAACCAGTAGATGAATACTCAATAGTTCTTGAAAAGAATGTTTCGATGCCGCAAGCGGCATTAGGTCGGTTGCAACAAACTTCAACGATGGTGCACCAGTTGCTATTATAGAGTTTCGATGCCGCAAGCGGCATTAGGTCGGTTGCAACTGGGTATTGGTAATTGTGGTGGTCAGATTGCCGCGTTTCGATGCCGCAAGCGGCATTAGGTCGGTTGCAACTATACCACAGCGACTGTTTATCTCGCTGATCTGGGTTTCGATGCCGCAAGCGGCATTAGGTCGGTTGCAACTAATTCTACCATTCCTAAAGAAGCACGACGGGAGGTTTCGATGCCGCAAGCGGCATTAGGTCGGTTGCAACGAAAGAATTTGGTTTTGGATGGATTGATATTAATGTTTCGATGCCGCAAGCGGCATTAGGTCTGTTGCAACCTCTTGTTCGTTTGCCGCCCGGTCATCCTTCAAGATAGTTTCGATGCCGCAAGCGGCATTAGGTCTGTTGCAACGATTTCAGTTGGAATCTTGACATTACCGACAATGAAGTTTCGATGCCGCAAGCGGCATTAGGTCTGTTGCAACTGAAGGCTATGACTCAGAAACGAGCCAAATGTTATGTTTCGATGCCGCAAGCGGCATTAGGTCTGTTGCAACGTTAAAGAAAATGACGGATGGTCATATCAGGTCGTTTCGATGCCGCAAGCGGCATTAGGTCTGTTGCAACTTAGTTCAATCTGCATCTCGGATGATGAACATGCCGTTTCGATGCCGCAAGCGGCATTAGGTCTGTTGCAACTCAATCAGGCTTATGAAGCTGCAATCGAGAGGTTTCGATGCCGCAAGCGGCATTAGGTCTGTTGCAACTATATTCAGGATATACGCCTATCCACCTATGAAAGTTTCGATGCCGCAAGCGGCATTAGGTCTGTTGCAACTACAGTAATCCATTACATAAATCGGAATTACTGTTTCGATGCCGCAAGCGGCATTAGGTCTGTTGCAACTAAAAAGCTCACAGTATCAGACGCAGAAAAATTGTTTCGATGCCGCAAGCGGCATTAGGTCTGTTGCAACATTATCCTCTAAAGCGTACGAGGGTGAGCATCTTGTTTCGATGCCGCAAGCGGCATTAGGTCTGTTGCAACAACACTTATGAGGTACTCGGCGCTTTTGTAATGGTTTCGATGCCGCAAGCGGCATTAGGTCTGTTGCAACCAGAAAAGGAATTTCATAAGGTAATGTACAACCAGGTTTCGATGCCGCAAGCGGCATTAGGTCTGTTGCAACAAGAATACACCGATTTTAGCGCTGTGTTGGATGGCTGTTTCGATGCCGCAAGCGGCATTAGGTCTGTTGCAACCTTAATACCAATATCCTCTATGCCGATAACTTTGCGGTTTCGATGCCGCAAGCGGCATTAGGTCTGTTGCAACCCTATGCATGTTTCATACCAGATGTACAAAGATTGTTTCGATGCCGCAAGCGGCATTAGGTCTGTTGCAACAATAAGCTTAAGAACATCAAGAATGAGCTTGAGACTGTTTCGATGCCGCAAGCGGCATTAGGTCTGTTGCAACTTCAAAAATGTATCTTTCAACACTACGAACATAGTTTCGATGCCGCAAGCGGCATTAGGTCTGTTGCAACTCAATGGGTCAGTGCCAACATACGAAGCATTATCATGTTTCGATGCCGCAAGCGGCATTAGGTCTGTTGCAACCAAATGGTACTGAGGCTGAGGTAAACATCTCTGCTGAGTTTCGATGCCGCAAGCGGCATTAGGTCTGTTGCAACTTAGTGGTTTTCGACAATGCGTGCAAGGTTAGAGCGTTTCGATGCCGCAAGCGGCATTAGGTCTGTTGCAACCCTAATGCAATGATA
>JALFXV010000079.1 GCA_022786545.1 Selenomonadaceae bacterium | reverse complement strand
AGCTCCTTCAGTCTTAAATCCACACCATTAATTAATACTTTTCTACGATATTTAGGGCACCAAACAACATGGTATTTGCATGAATATACGATATTCTTATTGGATTTATATATTGTTTTACTCATGCTTATATAATAACACAAAGTTATATATATTTCAATTATATAATTTGTCCACCTTCAATTGCTTACGCAAATTCGGTGGACAAATTATATCCCCATGCCTAAAGGCAGGGGCTTTACGGCACATTCGGTAATCAAAGCAAAAGAAACAGCCCTGTATTCGGTCTTGAAAGCAAATACAGGGCTGCTGGGATACACTCCTCCTCAAAAGATAATGACATCCTCAATGTGCTTGTCACCTATCCCCCATGAACGCACAGAAGTATTATTCGCCAGCAGATAAACACGCAGCGAGTCGGTTTCCTTGTCAATAAGCCTGCTGGCATCCTTCATCAGCTGCTCATATTGCTTTTTAGATAAATACGCTTCAAATGCCGACTTCTGCACACGCACACCGTAGCTCTCCAGGCATTTGACCATGCGGTTTCGCTTTTTATTATCAACTATGTCATAAATCACCAGAACGATATATCTCTTATCAGATTTGGCAACAAACTCCACTTCTTCATAACTATCATAATTGTCATAATCATCATACACGCCAATATCCATAACACATAACCTTGACCTTCTAACGCACTCTCAGCGGCTTATAAATATCCGCATTTTCTGCCATCATCGCCTGGGAAAACAGGCCGGCCTGATGCACTATAGATTTTCTATAGGACAAATCCACATCCATATACTTATTTTCCTGGCGCATACGCTTTTCAAAAGCACGCAGGAAGATTGCCCTGCCCTCACGGCTCAGAAAAATGCCGGGCCGGTCATCCTTGGTATAAAAATGCTCTGCCTTTATTTCATTATGATGCACCAGCCCCAATACCATAGAATCTACAATCACTGCCCGCCATTCTTCCATCAGGTCAGAGGCCAGTGCCGGGTGGTGATTTTTTAATGCGTGCAAATAGCCAAAATACGGATTCAGCCCCATCCCTTCCACGGCGGTATAAATCTCATACATGAGCAACGTATAGCCAAAACTGAGCATTGAGTTGAACGGGTCCAGCGGCGGCCTTTTGCTGCGTTTGGTAAATTCAAAGCCTTCCGGCATTAGCTTCCCCAGGGCAGCAAAATAATTCTTGGCAATAATGCCTTCAAAGCCCATCAGCTGCTCACTATCTTCTGCTGAACCGATATGCCTGCGTATTGCCAGAATATTGTTAATGGCCGTCTCCACTTCCCTGCTGTTTGCCCTGCGATTGTAGCGGCGCAGGACAGTAAGCTGGTTATGCACCTTTGCCTCAATGCACTTTTTGCTCAGTGTCAGGAAAAACGGCGATTTTTGCAACTGTATCTGCTTCTGCTGGCGGAACACATCCACATGGCTTGTGGAAGAAAGCCGTCCATAATATTTGCCAGTATGAGATAACCAGGTCACAGGCACACCGCTTTCCAGCAGGCTTACCATCGCCTCAGACGAAACTTGAACGCGGCCAATCAGAACCAGCCCTTCCAGCAGTTCCTCCGGGATTTCCATTATCACTTCCAGATTGCGTCCCAGCAGATACCTGCCGCCCCTCTTCTGCAGCTTGGCATTTTCTTCTGTGATGTACACAAAACTCATATTCACTCCCACTTCCATATAAAATTTTCCGTCCCCTTACGGGGATTTTTGTTTTTAACCGCGTTATAGAAATGAGTTATTCGGCTTATTAGATGATGACGTTTCCGTCCCCTTACGGGGATTTTTGTTTTTAACCAGCGGTATTAATTTTGATTATGAGATAGAACAAAAAGGCAGTTTCCGTCCCCTTACGGGGATTTTTGTTTTTAACTATCGTAGAGGAGGGATACTATATGGATAAAATAAAACCTATCCATACTAGACGCGTCCAGATTTTTGTTTTTAACTATCGTAGAGGAGGGATACCTTCCCCTGCCCCTCCTGCCAAAGTTTCCGTCCCCTTACGGGGATTTTTGTTTTTAACCTTCACCCGGATGCCTCCGGCTTCTATTGCTGAAACTGCTTTGTTTCCGTCCCCTTACGGGGATTTTTGTTTTTAACGCGAGTGCCGTGTTGATGTTTATCAACGCTTCCGGCGTGGTTTCCGTCCCCTTACGGGGATTTTTGTTTTTAACACTTTCCGAATCAGGATTATACGGAAGCAAGCAGCCCAGAGTTTCCGTCCCCTTACGGGGATTTTTGTTTTTAACCTATCACAAATCTGGGACGCTATAACGAGGGCGTTTTGGCGTAGTTTCCGTCCCCTTACGGGGATTTTTGTTTTTAACGCAAACGCGCTGGCAGGCAAAGGCGTGTATGCAGAAGTGGTTTCCGTCCCCTTACGGGGATTTTTGTTTTTAACGCTGGAATACTACGGGAACATGCCAGAGGACTTCATTGTTTCCGTCCCCTTACGGGGATTTTTGTTTTTAACCATTGTAAGTTAAATAAATGGTGTGCCTGCCATAGTGCAGGAGAAGTTTCCGTCCCCTTACGGGGATTTTTGTTTTTAACCTCCGGGGCTGAGCCGCTGGAATACTACGGGAACATGCCAGAGTTTCCGTCCCCTTACGGGGATTTTTGTTTTTAACAGGAACCGCTTGACTATGAAATAGAATAGAGGTGAAAAAAGTTTCCGTCCCCTTACGGGGATTTTTGTTTTTAACCTTTGTGGACGCTAACGGAAACTATCAAGAAACAAGCTGTTTCCGTCCCCTTACGGGGATTTTTGTTTTTAACGGTGAATTCAGTTTTTGTTGTTTCCATTTTTATTTCCTCCTGTTTCCGTCCCCTTACGGGGATTTTTGTTTTTAACGGTGATATGGTGGTGTACCATGATGACGAGGGAAATGTAAGTTTCCGTCCCCTTACGGGGATTTTTGTTTTTAACGTAATCAAAATGTATACAATTCATATTTTCGGTGCTCTAACCGTTTCCGTCCCCTTACGGGGATTTTTGTTTTTAACCTATAAGGAAATGTCAAAGATGAAAGAAGCGTTGCTGGAGTTTCCGTCCCCTTACGGGGATTTTTGTTTTTAACTACACGATGACGAGAACTTTGACTGTCCGCTCTGCCATAGTTTCCGTCCCCTTACGGGGATTTTTGTTTTTAACCGGGCATGTCATAGAGGAGGGAAGAGGTATGGACTGGCTGGTGTTTCCGTCCCCTTACGGGGATTTTTGTTTTTAACGAGGCACAGGCACTTGAGTATTGCCGTTCTAAGGGTTTTGGTTTCCGTCCCCTTACGGGGATTTTTGTTTTTAACCTATTGGACGTTCTAGTAAACGGAAAATCCAGTTGGACAAGTTTCCGTCCCCTTACGGGGATTTTTGTTTTTAACCTTCATCTCCTGAGATGCTTGACAGCACTGCCCTCAAAGGACTGTTTGCGGCGGGGAGGATTTTTTCAGGCAACGCAGGCGGGCATTACCCGAAAAAAACTCCCCTAAAGCCACTATTTACGAGGAACGGCGGGGATTTGCATATCCCTGATAATCCACCGCTCCCATTCCCAGTGCAGTTTTGATGCCGATACCGGCAAAATTAGCATACAGGAAAATCAAATTCATTAATCTTCTGGTCATATCATTACCAGAAAACTTCACCCTTATATTACCACAAAAGCCATATACATTTCCATTATTTACGGAAAAAGTTTGTGTATGAAGCGCATATTTTGTTATATGGCAACAGCTTGCCAATTCATGCTCCAATCCCCGGGCACTGATGATATTTTCTGGGAACAGATTATTCCATCTGGCAATAAGATTTTGGAACATGAGATAAAGCTCTGGCAGGATAACATAGTGCCCATCACGCTTAAAGCTGACAGTTGTAAGCAGATTCAGCACACCGCCCCCCGGCAATTCCTCTGCCAAAAATACCTCATCAGCCAGTTCCTGATAGCCAGCCTCTGCGTAGCTGATAATATCCTCCAGCACAATTTCCCAATGCTTTTGCGCCAAAAACATCCTTTCCCCCATCAAATCCAGCACTGGCAAAATGATATTCCTGTGTGCTTCCTCTGATAAGGTACAAATCCGCCAGACAGGCACACCAAGTTCTTTATTGAAATAAACACACTGGCTAAAGGGGCGATGGCTACTTTCATCATGCAGCCAGGCCGCCACATCACTTCCCACTATATCCATCAGCAAACCATGAAATACAGAGCCCATAGCGGCATGAATCTGCTCATGGGGAGGAATAGACAGCCTCAGTTCCAAACGGCACAATTCAGGCATTATGAAATCACCTCCAGCTTGCACAAGCCCATCATCTGCTTCTGCCTGCCACTGACGGCCAGCTTAATAGTCCGGGGCGAGATAGCCTTGTCCTGCTCCCGATGCCTGTGTATCCGGAAGGACTGGTCTAAAAATCCTCTCAGTTCCCTCATGGCCTCCCCAGCATCGGCAAACAAGCTGAGCCACAAACTTTTCTGCAAAAAGCCCGTCCCTGCTCCCAGGAAGCAATCAGCCCCCTGAGCCTCATCAAACAAAGCACCATAATTTCTGCCAAAGACCTTCTCCTGCAAATGCAAGCCTCTCTGCATGAATGAACGGCAATAGCCGAAAATTTCCTCAATGGAGCCGATGCCAATTTTATGCAGCATGGCCTTGTCCAGAGAAATCTGCAACATAAACTCACTGCCAGCAGGAATACATTCCCAAAACACATCCAATTTTTTCTCAAATTCTTTTTTTCTACCGCCATAGGTTGTGCCATATGTTCTCTGTAAAATTACAGAATCAAACACGGCTCCATCCTCTGCTAATGCGTCACCTGCTCGCAGACCTGCAAGTAATTTCTTCACGTTATTGCTTTCATCTTTGCACTCAAGAAAACTGTTTTCTAGTTTATCAGACAGACCCCTCAAATCACATTTCCTATCATTCGCATGCAAGCTGTCACGCAGCTTTCTATAAAAAAGATTTTTCATCCTCGGACTATTTTCCAGCAGATGGAAGATTATCCCTGTGCGCAACATGCCCTTGATGGAACTGCCTGGAACATACAATTTTCCGCTGCCGTCACAAATGCCAGTGGAAATATCATTTAACGTGCCTTTTTCATCGGATAACTCCGCCTTTAAGGCAGCTTTCCGCTTGATGAAACCATCGCAAGCCTCAGCACTGAAACCTTTATCTTGCAGCCACTGCCAGATATTTATCCTGCTGAAATTGCTTTTTCGCCCCAAAATGGCAGTAAACTCATCCAGCAGCTTATTGCCTGCCAGGAATTGCGCCCATTTTCCCTCATTGAGAAAATAAACCTGCCGCCTGTCCTTGTCATATAAATATTCAAATGACTTTAGAACCTGGCCGCTGCCAATATGGACTGGTGCCACGCAGGTCAGCCTGCAAATCCTGCTTTCCAAAAAATCATTCATAAACTTAACCTCACGTAGTTAATCGCATACATTTAATTGCATGTATTTGGTCACATGCAATATGCTTCATATATCCAGCCCCGCATATAAGCCTCTGCCATACCGCCAGACTGGATGCCCTGCCTGCCCGCCCAGATTCACCAGCTGCCCCTGAAGCCTGCGGCCAAAGCAGGAGCCTGCCTCCAGCATATATACGCTGTCACGCTTCAGCCCTTCGGAAAATCCGCTGGACTTTCTCAGCTTGTACACACCGGATTTGACAGCCTCCAGCTCATCAGTGGACGGAAGCACGGAGGAAATGCACATGTAGCTTTTGTACCTTCCCAGCAGCCGGGGATACAGTTCCTCTGTGTCAACATACCAGTCATAGGCGTCATCCAGAGCCAGCCCATCATCCAGCAAGTGAAACCTGCCAAAGCCGCTGCTGCGCTTGCCGCCAATCCCGGACAACCCCAAAGAACACAGTATGTCCTGGAACACCTCGCTGAAGTCATCAGGTAATTTGGCAATCAGATACAGGCCAGCGCGGGGCTGGAAGACATTTCCCTTGACAAAATACGGCAGGGGCTGTTCACCACGGCAACTCACCTTTGTGGTAAGAAACTCGTTGCCCGGTTCCATGACGGCAGCAGGTTCATACTGCCTACCTGCCCGCAAGCTGCCCAAATAGGGCCGCAGCTCAGACACGCGGCAATAAGGCTGTTTTTTGCTCTGCTTGCGCCTGGCTGCAAACCTTTTAGCTTCTTCAAAGGTCAGGCCGGGGTGCCTGTCAGTATTTTCCGCTAAAACATAGGGCACAGGCAGGAACAATTCCGGCTCATCACCATCAGTAAGCTGATAAGGAAATAAATCGGACAGCAAAAGCTCGCCCTCAAAAGCCAGATTGACAAAATCATCTAACAGCTTATATTCGCCCTGCCCTGCCAGCTCGTTGCAGATGCTGCTGAATAATGTATCTGAGGTATATGCCCAGCCGGCCTGCTCCAGTCCGCCCCCCAGGGAGGTATCGCCAAAATGCACCGGCCCATCGAAGCTTAATTGATACAAAAAATAACTCATATCAGGCATCATCCCTTCAAAATATTCTCCAGTTCGGGTTGCATATCAGCCAGTGCCTGACGGCTTGCTTCATTCAGGGAGAAAACCTCCACCGCAAAATCCCTGAAGGAAACGCGCCCATAACCACGGGAGCCGCTGCCGCCCAGATAATCCATCTGCAACAGCTTCAGCCCGTCTGCCAAAAGCCGGATATCATCAGCAGCCTCATCCATTACCTCCACATTGTAGGTGACGGAGAAAGCAAATTCCGCCCCGGCAGGGACGCGCTCAATCTGGCGGGGAGTGGCTCTTGCCGATATCCTGTCAATCTTATTTTCAAATTTTACCTCGCCGATAAAGGTATCCAAATCCATAAGACGCAGCCTGTCCAGGCTTTCCTTTGTAAGGCGTATATCAGTAAACTGCAGTCTTGAGGCAACTGCCCCATTTTTTCCGTCCCCTGCCGTACCGAACAATACCTTGACCTCGTCCTTGTCATCCTCTATGCCGTTCAGCCACGGCGTATCAGACAGGCTGCGGGCCAAAAGCGTCCTGATTTTGCCCTTGAGGGAACTGCCCGGGATAATCGGCTGCTTGGTATAAGGGTCACGGATGAAGGGGCTGTCCACTGCGCCAATTGGTGCAAAATCGCTGGCTCCGCCAATATGCAGGCCGGTTTCCAGCTTGAGAACAGCATTTATCTTCAACTTGCCTTTTAATGACCTGACTTTATTTCTCTGCTCGCTCATAAGTCCTTACCTCCATAAAATTTATGATATGCAACCAAGGCTTCCATATATCTGTTAAATTTCTCAAACTCTGCAATACTGTTGCCTATATTCTTTACGGCAGAAATCAAACCGGCATTATTGACAAAATCCTCTACCGGTCCTGGCTGAGACTGCGGCTTAGCATCCTTTTTTTCCCTGCCAACCTGATAGGCCAGCTTTACCTGCAAATACTGCATCTCCGCTGTCAGGTCCTCCGACAGCTCTGTGGCCCCCGGATGCTCCGCCTTGTAAATAGCCACCTTATTCGCCAGAATATTAACTGCTGTCAGGAACTTGCGGATTTGATTAGTTTTCAAGGCTATCCCGCCATGCTTATTCCGCTTCAGATTGTTTATAACATTCTCTGCCCTTTCCACTATGTTGCCTTTTGGGCTGACTTTTTTGACCTGCTCCATATCACATCATTCCCCTTTCTCGCGTATGCTGTAGATAATCAGCTCCAAGGCTGTTATCAGCTGCTTTCTGTCATCTTCCTGCTTATACCACTGGTAAAACTGCTTCCTGACCTTCTGATAGCTGCCATAGGATAAGCTATTTTCCTTAGGCTCCAGCCTGGCAATAGCATAGGCAAAACGAGCCAGATTAATTTTTCCTTTCGTATCAATCAAAAGCTCCATCAGGCGATACAAAAGGCTTTTCCCTGCGGTCAGCCTCTCAGGCGCCTCGTTGCCGGGATAGCCAAGATACTGCCTGCAAAATGCCAGCTTTTCGCCACAGACCTTTTCCGTAAAATCCTGCCATTGGTACACAGCCACCTCATAATTCTTGCTGCTTTCACTATCAGGCACGCCGAACAAGGCAATAGCATCCTTTTCCGGCAGGGATTTGGCGGCACTTTCCAAGGCTCCCGATTGCCTTGCCATTTCCGCCATAGGGCATTTGCTGTCAAAGAGGCCGATACCGGCAGAAAAAGTCAATTTGCCATTGGTAAAGCGGGCAAAGGCCCTGCGGATATCCACCGCCAGCTCAATGAGCTCATCCCAGGCCCCCACAATAAACATATCATCGCCGCCGGAGTAGACAATATGCACCTTGCGGGCCTTGTCCTTGGCTGCGCCAAACAGGGAAAACCTGCTGTGCTGCATTTCCTGCAAGCCGTTTACCTCTCCTGCGCACAGGGTATTTACATACATCTTGAAGAACAGGGAAAGCTGCCTGGAGAGTGCCGCACTGCGCCCCAGGGTGGCATATTGCCCCGGAAAGCCTGCCATAAAAGCTGCACCGAGATTGTCCACATCTGCCCGCATCACGCCAAGCCGCTTGATGCCTGACCTGTCACTGCCACCACCGGCCAGGCCAGCCAGTTCCTCCAGCTCCATAATATTATTGTATTCAGAACGCGTTACATAATCCCCCATCCACAGCCTTGTGGCCAGCTTGCTGCCGGTATTCATTTCATTTTTGCAATAGACACGCCGGATATGCTCCTCAGCCGCTGCCAGCTGGTCATGGCCAAGGGAGGTAATATATTTCTCACCGCTGACTGACGGAACAGGCAAGGAATATTCCTCCGCCCCGGCCAGCAAGGTATCCGTCACCACCAGCAGATTGTGCTTTAACAGCTTTTCACCCAGCCCCCGGAGATTGCGGCAGGCCATGCAGGACAATGTTTCCGAGCCCGCAGCTGCATCATATGGCACCAGCCGGGCAGAGGAAGTGTGGCAGATGCTACATTCCCGCGTGCCGTCCTTTGTCCTGTTCAGTACGCTGCGGGGATTGAACAGCTGAGCAAGCTGCTCCATATTGTACCTGGCATGTTTTTCCCTGTCCAGCTGGTCATGTATCTGCTGGTAGCGGCCCCCCAAAGGATTCTGGTCGCTTTGCCCGATTTTAAAATCAGCCGCAGAGCACTCCGCCCAGCCCATTGACAGGTACAGCCTGCTGCCAAAATACTTCAGCAGCCAGTTATTTACAGCCTTATTGACTTCCCCCAGCACATCCAGCGTCCTTGAAGTATTCGGCAGCAGCAGATAAAAACCGCCGCCCCCGGAATACAGCAGATTGCAGCGGCTCAGATCCAGTATTTCCAATATCTCATCTGCAACATTCTCCAGCAGCAAATCCAGATAAAATGACCGGCCCCGCAAGCTTTTCAAGGCGCCTTTGGAAGGGATAGTATACAGGAAATTCTGAATACCTGACAAATCAGCTCCCACCAGAAGATACACAGGCTCCTGCCGGAAAGCCTGCTGCTTCGCCCCGGAAAAACAATATGCCCTGTAATCCTCAATCTCCTGCAGCTGAAAGTAATCATACATGCAGGCCCCGATGGCAGCCGTCAGCTTCTGATGGTCATACAGGGATATATCTGCTGCCTCTCCCCTGGCAGTGCTGGCAGGTATGTAGCTGCCGATTGCTTCCCAGACCTGCAGCAGCTCATTGGGAAGCATTTTGTCAGGGGGGCGGACTGCGAAATTCTTCTCCAGGTACTGCCTGAGGGAGGCATAACCCTCTGCCGTTGACTGCAAGCTGCTGACAGGGGCCGGATATACCATCCTGTCCCTGCGCTCCATCAGCCCCAGCAGCTGAAAGCCTGTCTTTTCCCCGGCACTGTTAATTTCTGCTTCGCCATTTATTTTCGGCTTATCACTTATTTCTGCTTTATCCTTTTGTTCAACTCCGTCATTTATTTTTCCGAATACATTAAAAACCGACTCCAAAGGTGCCTTGGCATTGAAGCCCGCCTCACCGCTTTCATTGGGACGCCTGTCTGTACTAGACGCAATATTGTCCGCCTCATAGACTATATAGCTTATATCATCAGCAGACAGCTTTGCCTGCTTCAGCTCTGCGGCATGATGATACTTCACCGCCCGCAAAATCTCCGGCGTATCACTGATATACCTGGCCAAAAATTCCGCTCCTGCCTGAGAGTGATTTTTCCGCTGGGGCTCCGAGCGCAAAATCAGCTTGCCCGTATCATGCAGCAGCCCTGCCATTATCACATTGTATTTGACTTTATCCATAGCTATCACCATATTACTATACATATTACTATACATACTACTGTACATACTACTGTACATCTCACTATATTACTGCATATATCACTATATTGCTACTTACTGCATATATTGCTGTATTGCTACTTGCTGCATATATTGCTGTACACAGCACTGCAGATATCACAATTCATCTCACCGCAGCAATCCGGCTTGTCTCGCCCGCCGCCTCATCTTCAGCAGGCCTTCCATGATTTTCAAGTCATCCATCAGATGCAGCCGCTTCTCAGGAATATCCAGCCTTGCAAGAAAGCCAGCAGCCAGCTTGCTGCCCTTTTTCTCAGCCTTGCGCAGCCAATGCCTGCTCTTTTCCAAGTCCGGCATAAGCAGCTGCCCCTGCAAATACATAATCCCCAGGACCAACATGGCCTCACGGACACCTTTTTCTGCGCTTTCTATCAATCGCCCGCCTTCCGGCAATACATAATTCAGATATGACCTTTCATCAAGAAACTCCATCCAGGGCGGTGCAGCCAGCCTGTATCGCCTTTTTTCAGTCAAAAGCTTCAAGAAGCGGATATACCAGCCATTATGGATATCCTCATCGCCCAGCCCGGTCAATTCCTCAAAGGTCATCTCTTGATATGCTTCATCATTCATGATTTTCCTGACTTCATAAGATAACTTTTCCGGTTCTATGCCGGCAGAACTGATACATTCTTCCAGGCATTTACTGCCAACCTTCAGCCCCTTGACATAGGCCCAATAGGCAAGATATTCCAGAAGCGTGCCACGCAGCTCACGATTGCAATAGCCTGCTGCCTGCACGATTTTATTTTGCTCTTTGACCTCTATACAGGCCAGATATTTACCGTCTTTTTTCACATAAAATATAGCTGATATATAATGCACTACATCCCATCTATAAGAAGCGACACAATTGCACAAAGCACCGCCTATTTCATATAAATCATCAGTGTCCTTGACCAGATGGAACTCATAGCCATCTATGCTGCACTCACAATCCAGCAGTGTCCGCCCGTGCCGCAGCTTATTCGCAGCATATTCCAGCTTGACATTCTGATATTTCTGGCGATTGACTGCTTCAGCCATCAGATCATGCACCAGCCTGGTTTCCCCCTGCGCCAGCAAAAGCTTCAGGATATCCTCGGAAAAAAGTTCCTGATAATCATACAGCATACGCAGTATATCCCCCACATATTCATTCCAAGGGTTTAAGGACAGCCTGCTAAATACTTTTACAAAATGCTTTTCGCCCTTGCGCTCCAAAATAAATCTTGCATATCCGCCCAGCCGCTGCCAGCCATAGCCGCTTTCACAATAGTCTATGAAAACCCCCTCTGGCCGGAAGACTGCCCTGAAATTTGCCAAATAAACATTAAAGATAGTCCTGTCATAGCCGAAAAACTTCTGTATATGATTTATATCCTGAAGCCCCCACTGCTTTAGGATAAGGAATATCACCGGCGCATAGGGGTTGAATGAATATGCCCGACGCAAGCTTTTAGGTGGCTTTTCTATGCCCAAAAGCTGGCACAACGGCTTGAAATTATCCTTCTGCTGCCAGGGAAAATGCTTTTCAAAAACATCCTTCCCGAGAAAATTACGCAGATAGGTGATATTCACATCAAATGGCCTGCTGATAAACCTGTCTGGAAAATCCACGCCCCCAGCCTCAAGCAATACACTGGGCGTGATGCCAAACGCCCTGCCTGCCCCCTCCTGCAGGAACTTGACCATGCTCTGCATAACAACCGGCGGAATATGGACAACATCGTATCTGCGATAAGCAGCATAGGAATTGCTGTTGTAATAAAGTAAATCCTCACGGGCTTTCAGCAGCCTCCTGGTAGCCACATCCATAGAAAATGACATAGTCAGGAACTGCAAGCAGGAGTTCAGGGGTGCATTACCATAATATGGCACTCTTATGGGGCCGCACAGCATATCCAGGGCAAACACGATATAGGAATTTTTTTCCTTCCTGCAAATACGCCAGCGAAAAGGAAAAATTGCCCTGTCCATATTCAAGGAAATTTGCCGTTCAAATCTATCGGAAAGGTCATGATAGCATATCAAGCCCTGAAATCCTTCAACTGACTGCATCCCTTCTATCCGCCGCCAGTGCCTGTCCTCGCTATTATAAAAAAAGCAATCATCAAAATGATATAGCACAATACCGCAGGCAATCTTCTCCAAATCATCTGTCTTATACTTTTCATCCTCACAAGTTACCCAGGCATTATTTTTTATATCCTGAACAAAAACTACGCTCTCCACATATCCCACCTCCGTTCCCGCACCTTCATCCGAACACTGATTAGATAAATACACGATATGTGGCATATAATACACAGTATATAGTATGTAGCATATAATGTGTGACATATTATCTGTGACATATTATCCTTGACACATTATCTGTGATATATTATCTGTGACATATCGTACATGCTATATGCTATATATTATATGCTATACGGTATATGGTATATGGTATTAATTCGACATAATCAAATATTTTCCTGCCTTGAAACCATATTATAATTGAAAATTACACCGTATTATGCTACAATATAGCAAAAGGAATCCTGCTCTGATAGAGAAGTCGTACTATCAGCAGTAGGTGCAGAACGGACGAAGGCATCTGCACTGTCAGGATTCCTTTTTTGAAGGAACTTTGCTCTGATGGAGAAATCGTACCATCAGTAGTAGGTGCAGAACGTACGAAGGCATCTGCACTGTCAGGGTTCCTTTTTTGTTGGCCAAAATAGTTTCAACAACTTCAACTCACATGCCCCCCGCGGGGCGTGACCTAAGGTGCGCCCTATGCTGATATATGATAACGATTTCAACTCACACGCCCCCCGCGGGGCGTGACTGGCTAACTTCCGTGCCGATACCTGGTTCGGCGAGATTTCAACTCACACGCCCCCCGCGGGGCGTGACTAATGAGTATATTATATCGGTAACCCATGCTATCATTTCAACTCACACGCCCCCCGCGGGGCGTGACTAATGGAATTCGAAATCTCTCAAAAGTTTATAATTTCAACTCACACGCCCCCCGCGGGGCGTGACATCATCTTCAACGCCCCCATAAGTGCAGGTAACAATTTCAACTCACACGCCCCCCGCGGGGCGTGACCAAAAAAAAGGTGTTACGTGTTACCCAACCCCCGCATTTCAACTCACACGCCCCCCGCGGGGCGTGACGGTTCGCTGATATTGACAAGGAGTTTATCCGCTCCATTTCAACTCACACGCCCCCCGCGGGGCGTGACGCAAGCCCTAAATCGTGGATAGACCCGTCCAAGGATTTCAACTCACACGCCCCCCGCGGGGCGTGACGTGCTTTGATTGCGAAGATGTCAGCATTTCAAAGAATTTCAACTCACACGCCCCTCGCGGGGCGTGACGCTATCTCGCCATCGCAATTATCGCCATATTCCCAATTTCAACTCACACGCCCCTCGCGGGGCGTGACCCGCCCAGCCCTGCTGATATACTTTACGGCATTGCCATTTCAACTCACACGCCCCTCGCGGGGCGTGACATCACCTCACTATCACCTATCAAGCATCGCTATTATTTCAACTCACACGCCCCTCGCGGGGCGTGACGTTGTTTAGTGTATCTACATCCAGCCCTTTCAGATTTCAACTCACACGCCCCTCGCGGGGCGTGACCAGTATAGGAAGGGGTATTGATATGAATGAGTGCATTTCAACTCACACGCCCCTCGCGGGGCGTGACCGTTTCTATGCCTGTTAGTTGTACTTATGGCATAATTTCAACTCACACGCCCCTCGCGGGGCGTGACCAGTCCGTGCCAAGGGCTGTCAATCAGCGGCAAAATTTCAACTCACACGCCCCTCGCGGGGCGTGACGCAAGCAATCCCTGTGCCATCTGCTCCGCCAATGTATTTCAACTCACACGCCCCTCGCGGGGCGTGACTGGGTGCTGATTTGGATATTGATGGAAACCCACGCATTTCAACTCACACGCCCCTCGCGGGGCGTGACCAAATACAGCATGTGCTGATGACATTTAAATCCTATTTCAACTCACACGCCCCTCGCGGGGCGTGACACTCATGTTAGCACAGGGGAGGCTGTTCTTCGACCATTTCAACTCACACGCCCCTCGCGGGGCGTGACTGGCGCTTCTTCTGCGCTTTCAGTATCACGCATAGCATTTCAACTCACACGCCCCTCGCGGGGCGTGACCGAGGTAGGGAATATGTCAGTACCACTTAACAAATTTCAACTCACACGCCCCTCGCGGGGCGTGACCACAGCGGTTGACGATTTGACGCCAATCATTATAATTTCAACTCACACGCCCCTCGCGGGGCGTGACTTTTGTTCGGCTTGCGTTATCCACCTGCAATTTGATTTCAACTCACACGCCCCTCGCGGGGCGTGACTAAATTTTGGTAATCAGTGTATGGTTGCTATGTTTATTTCAACTCACACGCCCCTCGCGGGGCGTGACAAAGAGGCTTGAGTTTCTTGAGGAAAACGAATGATTTCAACTCACACGCCCCTCGCGGGGCGTGACGCAAGGTTACGTTTGAAGTTCCTATGTCCTTTACTATTTCAACTCACACGCCCCTCGCGGGGCGTGACTAGATACACCCAACATCTTGCCGATGTCGGTTGCGATTTCAACTCACACGCCCCTCGCGGGGCGTGACTGCTGATGATGGTTTCATATTTCTCAATGAGTTTATTTCAACTCACACGCCCCTCGCGGGGCGTGACGAGTCTCTTCCTTTACAGCTGTAGTATCAACCTCAATTTCAACTCACACGCCCCTCGCGGGGCGTGACGGGATAACACCGCTGCTGTTATTGGCAGTGGCTACATTTCAACTCACACGCCCCTCGCGGGGCGTGACAATTGTTACCGGTCAGATGATAAAAAATGTGCTCATTTCAACTCACACGCCCCTCGCGGGGCGTGACAGCAACATCTTGTGTTTCAGTCATCACGCTCCACAACATATAGGGGCGGACATATATTACAGGAACATATTATCTTCCTGCAAGCTTTAAAATTATCAATTTTTTAGGCGAACCTTCCAGCAAAAATCAAACAACATGTACTTCGCCTACAATATTATCACTCCCTCCGGGTCATAAAACTTCTTTGCTCCTACATGCTCAACCTTACGTTTCCAATTATTCCCCAAATAATAAAATCTCAAGCTATCTTCATCCTCATCAATCAGCTTTAACAACTCTGCTTTCAATTTTAAAAATGTGGAATAATCCAAATCAGCTTCAAATACAGAATTCTGCACACGCTGGGCATGATTTTGGCATGCCTTCGCCACTTTTCTGAGCCGCTTTTTTCCACCATCTGAAGCCGTAGCCACATCATAGCTTATTATTACCATCATACTACTTACACCCACCTATTTCAACAAATAACATGGATACTCATCAATTTCCCCGCGTAGCATTTTAGCAAGCAAATTGCTCTGTACATATGGCAATAACCCCAGTGCTATTTTCTGCTTCAAGTACGGATGCAGGATATCTGAACGCTTTTTGTTCTGCCATTGTTCAATTACTTTTTTCCTGCCCTCAACATTCAACATACATGCTCCAGACAGCTGTACATCAAAATCTTTTTGATTGAGCATTTTCAGATTAAACAAAGTAATTACAAACCTTTCCACAATACACCTGGTTTCCTCAACCAAATCACAAGCTAGTGACTGCCTGCCACTGCGCAATGAATGGCAAAATCCTATGTAGCTGTCCAAGCCGACAGTTTCCAAGGCAGCTGCATAATCTCTCGTCCACAGCGAATAAACAAACGACAGAACCGCATTGACCGGATCCAAAGGTGGGCGCTTATTCCGCCCACAAAAGGAAATACCAAAATGTCCTTTTAGCATCTTTCCAAAAACAGAAAAATACGCACTTGCACAATTCCCTTCTATTCCCATGATACTTTCAATATTGTCTACTAATAGCAGCGACTCTGTTCCCTTTTTCAAAACATCCAGGGCTTTTATTATTTCTGCATCGCCGCGCAAAGACTCATCATCATGCATGCTTCTCTTTAATACTTTGACAGAATTGGCAAGCTTGCTGGCAATAGAGTTCTGGGCCAGAAAAATCCCCCTTGTCCTGAATGTATCTATCTGCGCCACCCGCATAAAGACATTGCCTTTTGTTTCCCCACAAATCTTGCCCAAAAATTTGCCCTGTGGCGAAACAAAATTCAACGCAATATGCTTTTCTACGCATTTTCCCATCAAGGCAGGCGAACATCCCAGGTAATTAAAACACGTTATACCCTCTATATTGTCAAAAGGTATTCTAAATACAGTTTTTCCCTCAAGCTGACAAACAAGATTTTCGCCATCCAGCCCTAGATACATGCTTTCATTAGTTATATATACCGTATTCAATAATTTACGCATGAGCAGACTCCAATATCATATCCCTAACCTTATTACGGCTACGTTTTCCTGGCATGCACAAATCCTTCAAGGAACACCCCCGGCAATGCTGTCCACGCGGTATATCCGGAATTGTCCCTGCATTCAAGTGATTACGCATCTCTTTAAGAATATCCTTAAGCACCTCAGCGTATTCATCATAATTCTCCGACAAGGGAAGCTCAACCCTCTGCCTGGTATCGGCGTAATAAATAACGCCTTTGGAATCGCAACCAAAAACATAGTCTGTGCACAGCTTCTGGGCAAATACCTGCATCATATCATCCTCGTTGTATTCCCTGCCGGAAGGATGCGTCGGCTTATATTCAACAATGGTAAATCCAAAGCTCCCATCTTCACCTGAAACAGATACGCCATGCCTGTCCTTTCTCAGTTCAAGACAATCCACGACACCATGAATATCAAATTCCGGCTTATCATTATAAACCTCAATCCCGGTAAATACTTTGACATTCTTTCGCACATAATGCTTATCAGGATCATGCACTCTGGCATGCAGGAGGTTGGCCTTGGTCACAAAATAGTTTTCTGCCCATATATCACCTATATACATCAATCCCCAGCGATGAGGGCAATACAGATAATGCTGTATTGAACGTATGGCTATAGAATTATCGCTTGCCAAATTTACCACAGTTTATCACATCTTCCTGAATCCATCACACTCTTCCAGCAGGTCATAACCTCTGGCACGGTCTTAAAGCATTTCCAAAAGCTCCACTCCGGCTGGCAGGTTCTTATCCACACTGATTTCATAATCCTTAAAACTGCGCGGTGGAATTTCACTCAGCTGCTTTACTGTAATTTTATCAAACAAAACCTGTGCCGGACATTCCCCTAGGACATTGTCATGCTTAAACACATAAAGCTTACGCATGCACATTTTTCCCCTGGCGGCACTGTGGTCATGCTCAAACATATTGATAATGGCTTCCCATAAAACCTTCAAATCCTCCTCGGAAAGACCGTTAGGCAACTTATTATTTAATGCCGCCGAAACAAATCCCTCTCCCCGATACAAAGCATAAGGTATCACGCTCTTGCGCCCCATTTCCGTGTCACCGGTCTTGGTGCGCTCTTCTGTAGTCCTTGCCTGTCTGGTGATACACACATCATTTACTCTAACGGGTGATACGCTTTTGGCAAATGTCAGTTGAACTGGCCCTCTAACTGTACCGCATCGATCATCACCTGTAGACATAACCGCCCCAAAAGCCCTGACATCAAAGTAGTTCTTGCACATAAAATCCCTGGCAACCTTCACATCATCTGAATTCTTCCCCTGCTTTCCAAGCGTCAGCCCCATTTCTTTATAAGCCGCTGTAAACTTACTGTTCAAAAATCTATCAGCCTTGATAAGTATATTATAACCAGCTTCCCCATCTCTAGTTAATTCAATATAATTCCTTACCTTTCGTTTCAGGCACACATCTGTAATAAAACCATAATTTGTATCAACATCTATTCTAGGCGCATTACCGGCATCAGGATCACCATTAGGATTACCATTCTCCACATCAAATAACATAACAAAATCATATCGGTTCTCAATAGCCATTTTTATTCCTCCTATATTGCTTCCTTCACAATGTTCTCTTTTGCGGTTGATTTTTTATAAAAATCCTGACGCTGGTGATAATAGCCAATAATGAATTTCCCCTGCTCATGCAACGAAAGCGTTGCTGGAAATTCATCGCACAGTCCATCCATTATCTCACCTGTCAGCTTATTCAGTTTAACCTGCACCCCTGTGTCTACTTTTCTCAAGTGATGCTGATTAAGCTGCATTAATTTTACAAAAATAACTGCTGGGGTAGACGCAGCAGAAGCAAAATATGCATCTTTAATTGTGCGGTTCAGCTCCACATTTCCTGCCGCTTTCTGCTGTATCCACTCCAGCACAGCAAAAAGCCTGCCGCATAAATATGCCTGATTCTTAAAATTTACATCCAAAGACAATTCAATCTCCTCCTCTTGTCCCATCGCACGACTTTTTCCGTTCAGATACGCCCTTATAAGCCCTACCCGAATTTTATTTATCTGCTCCTGCTCTTTAATAGACCTATTTTTATCTTTGCCATCCTTAGGCTTGACTACCATCTTAATACGTTTTACTGCTTTTGCTAAAATTGATACCGGCAACGCCCTACCATTGACTACACTATCAAACAATCGCTCCAGCAAGGACGGAGCAATTTTGTCAGTAGTACTTTCAGGTAAAAGCAATACCTGGTTTACTCTCTTCAGTGGTATAGGCCGCCCCTTATCGCCAATCTGCATATCCAACTGAAATTGGGCAATATTCTGTACCAATTCCCCATATACCTTTCTTTTTATAAACTTGACAGAAAGCCTTGACTCATTTGGTTTAATGCCTACTATATAAAAATCAACATCATCCCTGATAACACCTAAATCATTAATCCGCTCCCTGACAATCTTTCCATCCCTAGCATCTTTCAACAATTCTGTCAACATTTTTTCCGTTTCTTCTTCATCCATTCCTCCAGATGGATTGAGAAATCCAAGCATGATCTCTTCTTCCTTACCAATATTCTTACCATTATTCATAGCCCAATATACGACTGTCGTATCATCCAACAGCATATGATGATTTTTATCAGCCATTAATATATTGAAGGCTTCCGTATATTGCATCATTGCATATTCAGAAATACAACTATTGTATGACTTGACGACACCATAAGATTGTTCTGAAGCATTATTAAAGCAAACCAGCAATGTACCGGCAGGATGTCCACCAGCAACATTTTTTATCTTATTGTGCAGCCTGGCAATGTTCCTTATGTCACCATAAACGGCACACATCCCCTCCGAATCTTCAGACTGACCTGACCCTTCCATCTGCTCCAACAACAAATTAAGAAAATCCTGGTCCTCGTGCAAAAGCGTCTCCGGATGCCCTGCCAAGCAAAAAGCAAACTTTCTCGTGTTTAATTCCTTGCCTAAATTTACCAGTTTCTCATTATCCTGTTCCTTTTCCGGCTCCCATTTGTCCAAAAAATTAGCAAAAGCCTCCACCACTGGAGATTTATGCTCCAGCTTCTCCAGCAGAGCCTTGTTCACCCGAACAAAATCCTCATGCGACCGCCTTGCTTTATCTCTATCCTTATCTGCATTACTAATACCAAAAATATAATTTGAACGGCAATCTGCTACATTAGCCGACACTTTTGAAGGATTAGTAGCTGGTAATGGCATCCATAATTCTGTCGCTTGTTTTTTCGCCTTTCCTTTGCCTTTCTGAACAAGCACATAATAATCTACTATTTTATCAAGAGTACCATCTCTATTCAAAGCCACTAGATAAGAAATATCCTGCTTGGAGTACCCTTGAGGTACGACCTTGCCTGCCTTTGCCAAAATATCGTAATAGTCACACAATGCCCTGATTAACACAATCTCGCCTCCCGATATTTAGCAACATCAATAATTCCTTTTATCATCTTGGGACGATAAAATTCTGCCGTTACCTTATCCGAAAATAATGGGTCTTCCCAATCATCATTCAAAGGTTTTCCGCCATCCTCAAACTTTGGTCTATACAGCATAAATCCGTAATCAACTTCTCCCATAGCAAAAATTTCATTGCTTATCAAGTTATAATCAAAATCCTCAACTAATTCAAGCCTTTTCACAGGGAACTCTGCACAGCCAAAGCAGGGCACACGGAAAAACTGCCCCTTGGTCAATCGTCTTTTGATTATATTGAAATGCTTCTCTTCACATTCATCTGCATGGTCATTTTTTAATCCTGTCAGCTCAAAATGGAACTGAATACCATATTTAACGTTTTTCAATACCATAGACGCTCGCTGATTAATACCTTTAGTTTTTTTCTTTTCACTAGTGTAAATGCATATATCCGTGGCCTCGTCTTTCATCTGCTTTTGTATCTCAGACAAAGTCATTTTTTCTTTGACTTCATTACGCCTGATATTGGCAAATTCAATTTTATTGAACACAACGATTTTATCAATCACATACCTAATGGCAGGCTTCCAATAAATGCTTTTCAGCATGCCTTCCAGCGCACTTGGCGTAGGCCAGTCGTAACTTACCCTTTCCACCTTCATTTCCGGCCGCGTAAAGCAGGCATAATCCCCCTCTGCCATTATTTTAAATCCAAAACTCATAAGATTATTCCTCCCCCCTCGGATGGAGCAGTGATGCTCATAATATCGCCTTCAGCGCCGACAATGTAATCGCGTCCCTCAAAGATGACGCCTATTGTTTCGTCATAATACTTTTCATCTGTCAGCCAGATAATACCATTGCAATCATCCACAACTCCCTGCTTAGATAATTGCTCCAACTCATAGCAATATATTGTGCATGTATATTTCTGTAAATGACGCACATTCGCCCTGCCAGAAAACCGCAAGCCCTCAATCATCTGCCTGCTGGCCTCATCCTGCATAACCACCAGGGAAATAGTCGGCGAATCTATCATGTTCATATCAATATCCTGAAACGGTATGGATGTATTGACGGCAGCACCTTTTTCACCGCTCATTCCCATCTTGTCTATCTGCTGGTCATTGATAGCAAACAGCCTGTGATAATACTCTCCAATGGCTTCTTCACTATCCAACGCTTCATATTTTTCGATGATGCTCCGTGTCAGATTTGTCTTTATATCATCAGTACCGCTATCCGGCAGTTCAAAAATATGGACATCACCATATTCCCTATGCCCCTCCCTGTTGCACCTGCCTCCAGCCTGCAAAATACTGTCCAAGCCTGTCAGCTCGCGATAGACAGTATAAAAATCAAGGTCGACACCTGCCTCAATCAAGGATGTTGAAACTACGCATATCCTTCTTTCAGGCGGCACATTTTTCCAATCAGGGTAATCAGCTGCCAGGCTGCTTAAACGCATTTTGATTTTACTGATTGTCCTTTCCCTGTCCCTGGCCGTCATATAGGTTGACAAATGGTATTTCTCACCTGTACACAAGCTGAAAATATCCCTTGCCGTTTGCCGCTTATTTACTATAATCAGGGCAGATGGCGCTTCCAATGCCTGCTGTACGATAAATTCCTTGTCCTGCTGCGCCAAAAAATCATAGTGGCACTTCCGGAAATAAATAAAATCCTTCTTGTCCCTGACCAAATCAACCACATTGATGTTGGCGAAGGAATATTTTTCCAGCAAAGATTTAAAATCCGGCATGGTTGCCGTCATAAATACAGCCTGGGCATTCAAATATTTTGTCACGCAGGCAACGGCCTGCAAACACGGACGCAAATATTTCAGCGGCAGCTGATGCACTTCATCAAATACGATTATGCTATCTGCCATATTATGCAGCTTGCGCAGCCTTGACTTCTGGTGTGAGCATATTGTTTCAAAAAACTGCACTGCCGTGGTAATAATAAAATCTGCCTGCCAGTTTTCAGAATTATACTTTGCCTTCAAACTATACTCGCTGGAATACTGCTCATCATCACTGTAGGAAAAAGTGGACTGATGCCGCAACAGTTCCATATCCTGGCCAAATATCCCCTCAAAAACACCGGCGGTCTGGTCTATGATGCTATTATAGGGAATGACGTAGATAATGCGCTTTTTACCGGCAGCAATCGCCTTTTCCAAAGCAAATTTTACACTGCACAATGTTTTGCCACTGCCTGTAGGCATATTGATGGTATATATCTCGCCTGATTGCTGCAGGCCGTCAAATACCTGGGCCTGAATTGCACTGCGCTTTTTCTGCAGCATGGTCTGCGCTTCAAAGGAATTAAAATGTTCGTTCAAGCGCATCAGGCAACGCTTGAAATCAGTCTTCATAGGTGCAACTATATCTTCCCCGCAAAAACCTGCCGAATCAATCGTATCCGCATCTGTAAGGCAAGAAAAGCAATACCTGATCCAGAATGCCAGCTTGTCAATTATTTTTCGCTTGTCATTATTGCAATCCGCTGTTAAAAATGATATAAACTGGCTGTCACTAAATGTCTTTGCAGACAGGCTCCCCTCCCAGGCACTGTAATCCTCATATTCGCGGTTTATCCTGCCATATAGCGTTGCCATATCAGCCGTATCATTTTTACTTCCGCCATTGGGCAGGCCACTGTGATGGCCGGCAATACAATACGCCATCATAAATCCTAGCAGGCTGCCTGGATAATTCTTTACGCACAGCTGGGCACCGCAGCCGGAATGTTCTACCCTGACAGCTTCACCAGAAATCCTGCGCTGAAACAAAGCCTGAAATTTGCCTACATCATGAAACAGCCCCGCATTGAATATCACATTCCCCAGCGGCTGGATAGAAAAGGCTTCCGCCAGTTTGGCCACATTATAGCTATGCTCCTCTACGCTCTGATAAGTACCATCTTTTTCATTGATGTGCGCAATATACATAAGCATCACCCATTCGCATCAGCTCAATAAATACTTAATGATTAGTTAGATTCTGACTATCATACTACGTTATATATTATTCTACATTATCAAATAAAATCCTGCTAAAATTATAATTTTTTTACAAGCATGTTTATTTTCCAGAGTTGCCAAGAGGACACTTTGTTATTTGTACGCTACTCCTTTCCGCTTAATCGTCTCTGCCCCGGCAGGGCTTTTTCTTTGCGCCCTTTTTGACACATTGCTGGCAAGGAAGGCTATACTGCCATCCGCATCCTTGAATACCATGCCGTGGAGATTGCTTTTCATCAAAAAAAGACCTTCAAGACAGCTTTTCCGCCGTCTTGAAGGCCATTTCACTCTAAAAAACTAACCCGATTCTTACTTTTACTTGCCGGTCCTGCCCCTCTTGGTCATCGGTATGCCCTGCTTGCACAGAGGGCACTCATCCGGCTGGTAGGTCTGTACATCCATGTGCAGCAGTGCGGTGCTAGGCACATCGCCAAAGGTGGCCTTGCCGCCGCTGCGGTCAACCAGCATGCTGACAGCTACAGGGATGCCGCCATGCTCCTTGACTACATCGATTACCTCGCGGATGGAACCGCCGGTGGTCACGATATCCTCCACAATCAGCACACGCTCCCCTTCATGGAGGGTGAAGCCGCGGCGGAAGGTCATCTTGCCGTTCTCACGCTCAGTGAAGATGGCGCGGGTGCCCAGGGCCTTGCCGGTCTCATGGGCCAGCAGGATGCCACCGGTTACAGGGCCTACTACAGTCTCAATATTTGCATCCTTGAACTTCTCTGCCATAGCACGGCACAGCTTCTCAGTGTAAACCGGCTTCTGCAGTACATTGAACTTCTCCACGTAACGCGGGCTGTGCAGGCCGGAGGTCAAAAGGAAATGCCCCTCCATAATAGCACTGGTTTCAATCAGCAGGTCCTCTACTTCCTTTTCAGTCATAGCATCGCTCATTACTTTACACTCTCCATTTCTGCAATAATCTTCTCAGCCGCTTCCTTAGGATTGGCTGCGGCACGAATCGGACGTCCTACTACCAGATGGGTGGAGCCGTTCTGCAAGGCAGCAGCCGGGGTGGCAATCCGGCTCTGGTCATCTACGCTGGCACCAGCAGGGCGCACCCCCGGCGTAACAATCATGAAACCATCGCCGCACGCCTCCCGGATGGCCGATGCTTCCTTAGGGGAAGCCACCACGCCATCCAGCCCGGCAGACTTGGCCAATTTTGCCAGCCTTACCACCTGCTCACGGATGCTGCACTGCATGCCAAGGCCCGCCCAGTCTTCTTCGTTGATGCTGGTCAGGATGGTGACCGCAATCAGCTTAGGGCATTCTACCCCCTGCTCCTCCGCCAGCTTGTGCAGGCGGTCAGCGGCAGTCTTCATCATGGTAAAGCCGCCACCGGCATGGACATTCAGGATGTCGGCTCCCTGAAACATCAGGGAGCACAAGCCTTCCGCAGCCGTATTGGGAATATCATGAAGCTTCAAGTCAAGAAAAACATGCTTGCCCTGCTCCTTCAGATATGCCACAGTCTGGGCACCTTCGCTGTAAAACAGCTCCATGCCCACCTTGTAAAAGCTCACGCTGTCACCCAGCTTTTCCACCAGAGCCTTTACATCATCAAATTTATGAAAATCCAAAGCTACAATCAAACGATTATCAGCCATAAAATCCTCCGCATCTCACGCATAAATATAAACATGCGCACAAATATGTGCATTAAGCATGCCCATAAACTGTGCATTAAGCCTGCGCACAAACATGTGCATAAACATACGCACAAACATGTGCATCAGCTTGCGCATAGGCTTCTGCTTATGCCAAATCGTCACCGCCGCCTACATAATCCTGAATAGCCAGGCTGTAGACCAGGCGGCGCTCACGCATGAAGGACAGAACCCGGAGCACCTCCCATGCCGTATCCAAAGAAGTCAAGCAAGGGATGGCATGCTCAACGGTAGCACGGCGAATCTTGAAGCCGTCATGAGCCACATTCTTGCCCTGATTCTGGGTCATGGTGTTGATTACCATGTGAATACTGCCCTTCTTAATCAGCTGAATGATGTCGGCACTGCGCTCGTGCATCTTGCCTACTACCTCTGCGTCAATGCCCATCTCCTGAATAGCCTTGGCACTGCCGGAGGTAGCCACCAGCTTGAAGCCCAGCTCGGAGAATGCCTTGGCCAGCTGCTTCATTTCCTCCTTGTCCTTGTTGGCTACAGTAAAGAGGATGCAGCCGTTCAGAGGAATGTTCATGCCTGCGCCGGTGATAGCCTTGTACAGGGCACGGGCATAATGATAGTCGATACCCATAACCTCGCCGGTGGACTTCATCTCAGGGCCAAGGGAAATATCCACATCAGCCATCTTGTTGAAGGAGAATACCGGTGCCTTGACAGCCACATAAGGCTTAGGCGTAACCAGACCGGACTTGTAGCCCAGCTCCTTCAGGGAAGCACCCAGAGCCACCTGGGTAGCCACATCCACCATCTGCACATCAGTTACCTTGCTGAGGAACGGCACAGTACGGGAGGAACGAGGATTTACCTCGATAACATAAACCTCGTCATTGGCCACAACATACTGGATGTTCATGAGGCCCTTTACATGGAGCCCCACAGCCAGGCGCTTGGTATAGTCAATGATGGTATAGATAATCTTGGAAGACAAAGTCTGCGGCGGATATACGGCAATAGAGTCGCCGGAATGGACACCGGCACGCTCAACGTGCTCCATGATGCCCGGAATCACCACATCAATGCCGTCAGAGATGGCGTCAACCTCCACCTCGGTGCCCTGCATGTAGCGGTCCACCAGCACAGGATGCTCCGGCGTAACCTGCACGGCCCGGCCCATGTAGTCACGCAGCTCGTCTTCATTATAAACGATTTCCATAGCCCGGCCGCCCAGCACATAGGAAGGACGCACCATAACAGGATAGCCGATATCTGCCGCCCCGGCAATGGCATCCTCCTGATTGGTGACGGAAATGCCCCGAGGACGCGGAATATTGGCCTGAGTCAGCACCTCGTCAAAGCGCTCCCTGTCCTCGGCACGGTCAATATCATCCACGGAAGTGCCGAATACCTTCACGCCTGCCTTGGAAAGAGCCTCCGCCAGGTTGATGGCAGTCTGACCGCCGAACTGGACGATGACACCCTCCGGCTTCTCCTTGTCGATGATGTTCAGCACATCCTCTGCCGTCAGCGGCTCAAAGTACAGCCTGTCAGAAATATCAAAGTCAGTGGAAACGGTCTCAGGGTTGTTGTTGACGATAATCGCCTCAATGCCCATCTGGCGCAGTGCCCATACGGAATGTACGGAGCAGTAGTCAAACTCCACGCCCTGGCCGATGCGGATAGGGCCGGAGCCCAGCACCATCACCTTGCGCTTCTTGGTGGTGGTATCTACCTCGTCCTCCTGGGCATGGAAGGTGGAGTAATAATAAGGGGTTGCCGCCTCAAACTCTGCCGCACAGGTATCAACCATCTTGTAGCAAGGCAGGATGTTCATAGTCTTCCTGAGGGTGCGCACCTCGTCAGCAGTCTTGCCGGCAATCTCCGCAATAGAGCGGTCAGCCAGCCCCACATCCTTGGCACGGAGCATCAGGCTCGGGGTGATGACGCCCTCCTTCAGCTCATTTTCCACAGCGGTGATGCGGCTGATTTTCCGCAGGAACCACTTGTCAATCTTGGTGACTTCATGGATTTTATCAATATCCGCAATGCCCCGGCGCAGTACCTCGGCAATCACGAAAATACGCTCATCGTTGCAGCGGGCCAGGTGCTTCATTACCTTCTCATCGTCCCACTTGTCCATTTTCTTCATGTGGAGGCGGTGCACGCCGATTTCCAGGGAACGGACTGCCTTCAGGATAGCCCCCTCGAAGTTCCTGTCAATGGACATAACCTCGCCGGTAGCCTTCATCTGAGTGCCCAGGGTCTTGTCCGCATAAACGAACTTGTCAAACGGCCAGCGAGGGAACTTCACCACGCAGTAGTCCAGGGCAGGCTCGAAGCATGCCTTGGTCTTCTGGGTAACGGCATTGGTAATCTCGTCCAGGCTGTAGCCGATGGCAATCTTGGCGGAAACCTTGGCAATCGGATAGCCGGTAGCCTTGGAAGCCAGGGCGGAAGAACGGCTTACACGAGGATTTACCTCGATAACATAATACTTGTTGCTATTTGGGTCCAGGGCATACTGGGCGTTGCAGCCGCCCTCGATGCCCAGCTCGCGGATAATGCGGATGGAAGCACTGCGGAGCATCTGATACTCATGGTCAGTCAAGGTCTGGGACGGAGCCACTACGATGGAATCGCCGGTATGAACGCCTACCGGGTCAAAGTTCTCCATGTTGCAGACAGTGATGCAGTTGTCGTTGCCGTCACGCATTACCTCGTACTCGATTTCCTTCCAGCCTGCCACGCTGCGCTCAATCAGCACCTGGCCAATCATGGAATACTTGAGGCCCTTGATGACGATATCAATCAGCTCGTCCTCGCTCTCGGCAATACCGCCGCCGGTGCCGCCCATAGTATAGGCAGGGCGCACAATCAGCGGATAGCCGATTTCGTGGGCAAAGGCAACGGCAGATGCCACATCCTCAACGATGGTGGACTCAGGGATAGGCTCACCCAGCTTGTTCATGGTTTCCTTGAACAGCTCACGGTCCTCGGCCCGCTCAATGGCCTCCAGGGAAGTGCCCAGAAGCTCCACATTGTATTTCTCAAGGATGCCCTGCTCCGACAGCTTTACGGCCAGGTTGAGGCCGGCCTGTCCCCCCAGGGTAGCCAAAAGGCCGTCAGGACGCTCCTTGCTGATGATTTCCTCCATGAACTCCACAGTCAATGGCTCGATGTACACCCGGTCAGCCATGTGGGTATCAGTCATGATGGTAGCAGGGTTGCTGTTGACCAGCACAACCTCCAGCCCTTCTTCCTTCAAGGCACGGCAAGCCTGGGAGCCTGCATAGTCAAACTCAGCTGCCTGGCCGATGATGATAGGGCCGGAGCCGATAACGATAACCTTCTTGATATTTTCCTTCTTTGGCACAGATTACTCCCCCTTATTCTCGCCTGTGAGCATAGTCCAGAACTGGTCAAACAGATACATGTTGTCATCAGGTCCCGGAGAAGCCTCTGGATGATACTGCACGCAGAACAGCGGCAAGGTCTTGTGGCGCAGGCCCTCCACCGTGCCGTCATTCACGTTGATATGGGTAACCTCCAGCGGCAAATCCTTGAGGGATGCCTCATCCACGGCATAGCCGTGATTCTGGGAGGAAATATGCACGCGGCCATTCAGGAGGTTCTTCACCGGCTGGTTGGAACCGCGGTGGCCGAATTTCAGCTTGTAGGTGTCCGCCCCCAGGGCCAGGGAAATCAGCTGGTGGCCAAGGCAGATGCCGAACATCGGCTTCTTGCCAATCAGCTTCTTCACTTCCTCGATGACCTCCGGCACGTCCTTCGGGTCACCAGGGCCGTTGGACAGGAAAATGCCGTCAGGATTCATGGCCAGCACTTCCTCTGCGGAGGTATGGGCAGGCACAATCGTCAGGTTGCAGCCCAGGTTGTGGAGGGAATTGAGGATATTCTGCTTGATGCCGAAATCCATTACCACCACGTCAGGGCCGTCATTTTCCATCTTGTAAATCTCCGGCGTAGTAACCTCCTGCACCACTTCCTTCTTGATTGGCACAGCAAACAGCTCCTCAATCTCCACCTTGGAAGCATCCTCCGGCACGATAATGCCCTTCATGCAGCCCACGGAACGGATTTTGCGGGTAACGGCACGGGTATCCACGTTGTACAGGCACGGCACGCCCTGACGGGTGAGAAAATCCGCCAGCTCGCTCTGCAGCTGCCAGTTGCTGCCCTCATCGCACAGCTCGCCGATAACGAAGCCGTTGACGAAGGACTTCCTGGACTGCATGAACTTCTCAGCCACGCCGTAGTTGCCTACCAGCGGAAAAGTCAGGGTGACAATCTGGCGGCAATAAGAAGGGTCCGTCAGAATCTCCTGATAGCCGGTCATGCCTGTATTGAACACTACCTCGCCGGTAGCCTTGATATTATTCAGTAAATTGCCTGTGAAAACGCTGCCGTCTTCTAAAATGAGCTTACCTTTCAAAATTACACCTCCGAAATATCTCCGGGTTGCCCCGAAGTCAAGCAAAACGCCTTACGCGCTCCTTAGGCCAGGATTTCCCCGTCCTTCATAACCAGCCTGCCATCCACAAAGGTCATGACAGCCTTGCCCTTCAGCTTACGGCCGACAAACGGCGAATGAGAGCCCTTGGTATAAAACTTCTTGTCGTCTACCGTCCACTCCAGCTCCGGGTCAATTACGGTTATATCAGCAGGCATGCCTTCTGCCAGGCTTCCGGCATTAATGCCGAAAATGCGGGCAGGAGCAACCGTCATCTTTTCAATCATCATGGCAATATCCAGCTTGCCGGTATGCACCAGGTCCGTCAGCAGGACGCCTACGGCAGTTTCCAGGCCAGGGAAGCCGCTCGGGGCGTACATGTACTCCCTGTCCTTTTCCTCCTGGGCATGAGGGGAATGGTCGGTGACGATGCAGTCAATAGTGCCATCCAAAAGGCCTGCCAGCACCGCATCCACATCCTTCTGCTCCCTGAGTGGCGGATTTATCTTGGTGGAGCTGTCAAAAAGCTCTACCAGGTCGTCCGTCATGGTCAGGTGCTGGGGCGTAACCTCGGCGGTGACCTTGACGCCCCGTGCCTTGGCCTGGCGCACGATGTCCACGGCGCGGCCTGAGCTGATATGAGCCACATGCACCCTGGCATCAGCATACTCCGCCAGCATCACATCACGGGCTACTGCAATATCCTCCGCCACAGTCGGACGCCCCTTCATGCCCAGCATGGCACTCCTGTGGCTCTCGTTCATGACACCTTCCTCCACCAGGGAAGTTTCCTCCTCATGGTTGATAATCACCTTGTCAAAGGTTCTCAGGTAATCATAGCAGTTCAGAAGCACCTTGGCAGACTTGGTAAAATGGCCGTCATCAGAGAAGGCAATGGCACCTGCCTGCACCATATCCCCCATCTCAGCCATTTCCTCGCCCTGCTGGCCCTTGGTAACAGCACCGATAATCTCCACATGGACTACCGCATCTTCCTCAGCACGCTTCTGCATGGCTTTTACCAAAGCGGAGTTATCAATCACCGGCCTAGTATTCGGCATGGTAGCCACACGGGTATAACCGCCAGCTGCCGCTGCACGGGAGCCGGAGGCGAAATCCTCCTTGGCCTCCTGGCCTGGCTCCCGGAGATGCACGTGCATATCAATGAGGCCCGGGGAAACAATCTTGCCCCCTGCCTCAAAAACCTCTGCACCCTCGGCGGAAAGCCCCTCGCCTACAGCGGCAATCCTGCCATCCTCCACCAGCACATCGGCAATCTTATCTATCTTGTTTGCCGGGTCAATCACCCTGCCGCCCTTAATCAAAGTTTTCATACTTCCTTACCTCCAGTCAGTGCATGCGTCAAAATAGCCATACGGACAGCCACACCGTTCTGCACCTGCTCCTGAATAGCTGAATTGTCACCATAAGCAACAAACGGAGAAATTTCCAGCCCCTTGTTCATTGGGCCAGGATGGAGAATCAGCACATCCTTCTTGGCCAGCTCCAACCTGGCATTGTTGATGCCGAAGATGCGGGCATACTCCCTCGGAGATGGGAACAGGCCTGCCTTCTGGCGTTCCAGCTGGATGCGCAGCACGTTAATAACATCCGCATTTTTGATGGCGTCCTCGATGCGGTCATGGACATAGATGCCGTCTTCCTCAAAGAGATAGCGTGGCAGCAGTGTTTTCGGCCCTGCCAGATGCACCTCGATGCCCATCTTGCGCATGCCCTGAATATCGGAACGTGCCACGCGGCTGTGGGTGATGTCACCCAGGATAGCCGCCTTCAGCCCCTCAAAGCGCCCCTTCTTCTCCATGATGGTAAAGAGGTTCAAGAGCCCCTGGGAAGGATGGGCGTGAGCGCCGTCACCGGCGTTGATAATCACAGGACTGACTACCTTGGAGGCGTACTCCGCCGCGCCCTCGGCCTTGTGGCGCATGATGATGGCGTCAACCCCCATGGCCTCCACTGTGTAGAGGGTATCCCGCAGGCTCTCGCCCTTGACGATGCTGCTGGTACCGGCAGTGATGTTCACCACATCGGCACCCAGGTACTTGCCTGCCAGCTCAAAGGAAGAACGTGTTCTGGTGCTCGGCTCATAGAAAAGCGTCACGACGGACTTGCCCCTGAGGGCAGGCACCTTCTTGATATCACGGTGAATGATATTCTTCATTTCCTTGGCAGTTTCCAGAATAGTCTGGATTTCATCAGCAGAGAAGTCGGCCAGCGCCAGGACATCCTTGCCTCTGAGGGACACGCTATTTTTCCCCAAAGCAATCACTCCTTTTCCGTCTATGGCACAAGCGGCAGGATAAATGCCACCGTACCATCTTCATTTTTGCAAAAAGAAAAAGCTTTCCTGCACCCGAAAAGGCACAAGAAAGCCATCGCTTTTTACACACAAAAAATACAAAAATATCAGCTTCCTTTATCAGCCTCACAGGACTAATTTCAAAGGCCATATTCACTTTCACAAAAAATTGTAGCACATAGCATAGGAAAAGTCAATTTTACCCGTCAGGTATCTTCACTTATCTTCGCTTATCTTCGCCAATTACCTGCCACGCATCCCCGATATGTGCTATAATGCTCTTGCAGACAAAATTGCGAAAATACTTCAGGCGGTGAAATAAAACAATGGCAACAGGCATCATAGCGGAATACAATCCCTTTCACAACGGGCACAAATATCAGATAAGCTGCATCAAAAAGCAGCATGACAGCGGCATAATCGCCTGTCTCAGCGGCAGCATTACCCAGCGGGGGGAGTTTGCCCTGCTAGATAAGTGGCAGCGGGCCGGGGCAGCCGTAAAAAACGGCACAAATCTCGTCATAGAGCTGCCGGCAGCCTTTGCCTGCCGCAGTGCCCAGGACTTTGCTGCTGGCGGCGTCAGGCTATTGGACAGCCTGGGCATTGTGGATACACTGGCCTTCGGCACAGCTTACCCGGAAATAGAAAAACTTCAGCTGGCGGCGGATTTTCAGCCGGAAGCCTGCCGGGAAGCCCTGCAGCAAAGGCTGAAAGGCGGCCTCTCCTACGGTGCCGCCCTCAGCCAGCTGATAGCAGAAAGCACAGGACTGAACGCCGAAATGCTCACGGAGCCCAATACCATTCTGGCCATTGAATACCTCCGCGCCCTGAAAAAGACTGAGGGCATTGCGCCTCTGCCCCTGCCCCGCACAGGTGCCGGCCACAACGACACATCTGTGCAGGGGGAGTTTGCCAGCGGCACTGCCCTCAGGCGGCTTGCCAGGCAGGGACAGTTCCGGCAGCTGATGCAGCTGGTGCCGGAAGCCACCCTGGCCGCCATCGAAAATACCACCATGTACCCGGACAGCAAAAAACAGCTTCCACTCATGATATGGAAGCTGCTTTCCCTGGCGGCTGAGAAAATAGCCGCCATATATGGAGTCGGGGAAGGCATGGAATATAAATTGAAGGAAGCCGCCAGCAAGCCTGACTGCGCCGCTTCTTTCAGGGCACTCATTCAGGAGCTTGCCACCCGGCGCTATCCTGCCACCAGAATCCAGCGCACCCTCATGCACCTGCTGCTGGGCAGCACCAAGGACCAAATAGCAGAAATGACTGCTGACGGCCCATTGTACATCAGGGTGCTGGCCTTTGATGACAGGGGGCGCCAGCTGCTGAAAGACATCCGGCAGAAAACCAGCCTGCCGATTATCACCAAGGTGACGGAATACCTGAACCGCCGTGACATGCAGCACCCGGACAGGCTTAGTCCCCTGCAAAGGATGCTGTACATGGATATTGCCGCCGCCAATCTCAGGGAGCTGTGCCTATCTCCCCTGCCCTCCAATCCCCAGGGAGAGCACCAGCTGTGCCTCAATAGGGACTTTCTCACATCCCCCTGCTATGTAAACTAGCTTTCAGCCACACTGGCCTGACTGGCAGGTGAATTTCATCCGAGTGATAACCTCACCCATTCAGCTGCCTGTCTCCAGGCCTGCCTCCGGGATGACTTCTGCAGCACCTCCCCGGTCTGCAAATCACAGAGATATGCCGCCAGGGTAGTGGTGCCGATATCGATGGCAGCCCCCAGGCTGTGCCCATAGCGGCCACCCCTAACGGCAATCACCTTCTTAAAAATATCCCCTTGTCAATTAAAAGACAATAAAAAGAAGCTGCCACTTCTCACTGAAATGACAGCTTCATACACCTCGCATATGCACAGAAAACAAACAGCCTCTGCAAGCCTGCGCCAAAAACTATAAAACTGAAAAGCCTGAGCTTAAATCTTGAACTTGGAAAGCTGATTCTTCAGGTTGTCTGCGCCCTCCTTGGACACATTGACCTTGTTGAGAATCTCGTTTGCCTTCTCAGCCACATTGACTACCTGCTGTGCCACAGTGTTGTTGCCGATAGCCCCCTCCTGGGTTGCCTTGGCAATCTCCTCCATGCTGTTGTTCATGGTCTGGATGGACTGGGCAAAATCCTGGGCAGACTCATTGCTCTGGCTGGCAAAGCCATGGAAGTACTCTGCATCTTCACGATACTGCTCCGCCGTCTGGTTAATCTTCTCATAGTCCTTGTGGACATTTTCTTCCATGAATTTCAGGAGGCCATGGGCGCTGACAGACAGATTCTGCACAGCATCAGTCACATTTACAGTAAGATTCTTGATTTCCTCTGCCGTATCATGGGACTGCTCGGCAAGCTTCCTTACCTCGTCAGCAACTACCGCAAAGCCCCTGCCGTGCTCACCGGCACGGGCAGCCTCGATGGCGGCATTCAGTGCCAGCAGGTTGGTCTGGTCAGCAATATCGCTGATGGCCTGAGTCAGCTCCGTAATGTTGTTTGCCACCTTGGCAGACTCGATGGCCTGCTCCAAGGAGGTCTTGGTGCCGGCATAGATGCGCTTAGCCTCACGCTGCGCCAGCTGCACATCTTCCTTGAGAGCCTTGGCCCTGTCGGAAATAGTGGTGGAATAATCCGCACTGTCGCTGGCTTCCTTGGCATTTGCCTCCACCTGCTCCTTGATGCGGTCGCTGAGGCTCTGGATATTGGAGGTGGATGCTGCTGTTTCTTCCATGCTGGCTGCCATTTCCTCGGTAACAGCAGACATATCCTGAGCACTGCCATTCATGGCACCTACCAGCTCATAGACCTCCGCAGCCATTTCGGCACTGTTATCTGCCTCCTGGCGCACGGTGCCCAGCACCTCCCGCAGGGATTTCTGCATCCTGTGCAGAGCCTGCACCATGACACCTACCTCATCCTGACGATTGAGCATGCCGGTATCAATGGTCTGAGTCAAATCGCCATCTGCTACTGCATTAAGCTGCTCTACAGATGCCTGCAGCGGGCCGGCAATTCCCTTGGAAATAATGATTGCAGCTGCAATGCCCACAATCAGGCCAAAGATAATGATTACTGCAAATGCCATCAGAGCAAATTCATAGGCCTCATCGCTGGCCTGGAAAAGTATCTTGCCCTGCATTACATTCTCAGGTGTCAATTCACCCATATGCTGGGACACATCATCAATCTCGCTGAGGGCCTTGTACACGGCAATCTTGTCCTCAGGGGCGGTGCCCAGCTTCTTGGCAGCCTCCACCTGCGGAATAGTATTGTTCAGGTGCTCATCCAGCTCGGAAATAATCCCCTGCATCTTTTCATCAGGACAGATGGCCTTTACCGCCTGCACATCCCCCTGAATGCCCTTCAGCTTGTCAACAATATCACCCAGCAGCACATTCCGCGGCTCCTGTGCCAGATTCTGCTGCAACACATAGGAAACGTCATCCTTGATAAGCAAAAGCTGGCTATCTGCATGAGTCAGGTATTGGGTTGCCATCAGGTTGGAGCCGTACAGCTCATCTACCGCCTGCTTGGACTTGGTATTCGAATAAAGGCCGGCTGCCGCTACCAGACAGGTAATGATAAGCATAATGACAGCCAATGCCAGTATTTTGATTTTTACACTGATATTTTCCATACAAAACTCCATTCTGCCTACTTACTTGTATTTAGCTACATTAACCTTGGTAACCTCTATCATCGGCACCAGCTTGTCGCCAGGCTCCGGTGCCTTCCCCTGACGGATGTCCTTGATCATGGCATAAATAGCCTCCACAATGCCGTCGGTATTCTGCTTGACTGTCAAGGTCATCTCACCTGCCTCAATGGAAGCCAAGGCATCAGCACCTGCATCGACGCCACAGAAAATAATATCCGGATTGTACCTGCCAGCTGCCTTCATTACCTGCAAAGCCCCTAATGCCATGTTATCGTTGCCGGCAGCCACGCCGTCAATCTGAGGGAACATCTGCATCCACAGAGTCATGTTCTTGATGCCGTTGGCATAGGTCCAGTCACCGGTGCTGGTCTTGGCCAGAAGCTGCACGTCAGGACGCTTGTCCAGAAGTGCCTCCTTGAAGCCTTCCCAGCGCAGCTGGCCTGCCGAAATGGACATATCGCCACTGAGATACACAACCTTGGCATTCTGAGGCAGATGGGCTGCCATGTAGGCACCCTGAATCTGGCCCGCCTGCTTCTCATCATTGATTACATTGGAAAACACGCCGCCATTCACATCGCGGTTGGTGGCAATCACAGGCACCCCTGCTTCATTTGCCTTTTCCACCGCCGGAATGATGGAATCGCCATTCATTGCCAGCAGGACGATAGCCGACGGCTTCTCGTCCACCATCTGCTTTACCTGGTCCAGCTGCAGGTTGGCATTGTCACCGGCATTCTGCGCCTCAAACTGGATGCCGTCTGCCGCTGCCTTCGCCTGAACACCGTCATGCAGCTCCTTCGGTATGCCGGACAGGGCACTATGAGCCGCCCAGGCAATCTTGCCATCCGGATAGGATACCTTCCCCACATCACTGCCTCCGCAGCCACTGACCAACATCATTAGCAGTGCCAAAAACAGCAGCATTACTTTTTTTGAACTACTCACTAACATCAACTCCTCTAGTTAATATAGATTTCCCTCATGCTGACCCCACAGCATAAAAAATTGAAAAGCCTTCCTTCCCTTAATCTTCACCTGTTGTATTCTACATATCGTGTGCAAAATCCTCTTTTTTCCAGTGAAAATTTGTAATATTTTTTCCAAAACATTTCCTCATATTTTCATAGCCTTTAATAGATTCAATGTTTTACAGCACATAAAAGTCCCTGCAGGATAAACCTGCAGGGACAGACAAGCAATAATATAAAATTAACGCTTGGAGAACTGGGAAGCCTTACGAGCTTTCTTCAAGCCGTACTTGCGGCGTTCCTTCTCACGAGGATCACGGGTTACGAAACCAGCCTTCTTCAGGGCAGGACGCAACTCGCCATCCAGAACCATCAGAGCGCGGGTAATGCCATGACGGATTGCACCGGCCTGGCCGGAAGCACCGCCACCCTTTACGTCTGCGATTACATCGTACTTATCAACAGTCTCGGTCAGCTCCAGAGGCTGCCTAACGATCAGCTCAAGAGTCTTGAGGCCGAAATACTCATCCATTGCACGGCCATTGATGGTCACCTTGCCTTCACCTGGAACCAGACGAACTCTAGCAACGGAAGACTTTCTGCGGCCGGTACCGTAGTAGCTAACTAATGCCATTTTTTATGTTCCTCCTTACCAAGTATCAGCGAATGTTCAGCTTGAGCTCCTCAGGCTGCTGTGCAGCATGCGGATGCTCGGAACCAGCGTATACATTCAGCTTTCTATACATCTGCTCACCAAGACGGTTCTTTGGCAGCATGCCGCGAACAGCATGCTCGATAACGCGAGTTGGGAACTTGTCCATCATCTGACCAGCCGGAGTAAAGGTGGTGCCACCATTATAACCGGAATGACGGAAATAAGTCTTGTCCGTCAGCTTCTTACCAGTGAATACAGCCTTCTCTGCGTTGATTACGATAACGAAATCACCAGTATCAACATGCGGAGTAAAGGTTGGTTTATGTTTACCGCGAAGAACTTTTGCTACTTCAGCGGCCAATCTACCTACAGTCTGACCTTCAGCGTCTACAACATACCACTTACGCTCTACATTCTGAGCGTTAGCCATAAACGTTGTCTTCATGCGATATATCCCTCCCTAGATTAATTAATCAAAATTTCTGGAATCGTTGCAAGCGGTGCCTTTGCCTCCGGGGCTAATGGAAGCGGCTGTACACGGCTCACTTGGACTATTCTATTAAAATTTTGTAAAATTGTCAAGGAAATTCTGGAAATTTTATCAAAAAAACAGCAGCGGCACTGCGCAACACCACGGGGTATTGACGCTGCCGCTGCAGCTCATCAGCTTAAAAGCATCTCAAACGCGCCTCGGGAATCAATCCTTGGACTTCTTGACGCCAAAAATCAGCTCGTCCATCAGGCCGATCAGCTGATTGATTTCCGGCTTGGAAATCTGCCCATTGGCTCCCAGTGAATCGCCCTTCCTGCGCATTTCCTCGCTGATGAGGGAGGAGAACAGGATAAACGGAATCTTGTTGAAGCGCGGATCGCTCCTCACCAGCTTCAGCAGGCGATGGCCATCCATCTGCGGCATCTCAATATCGGAGATAATGACACGCACCTGATCCTCAATCGGCAGGTCAGACGACAGGTTGGTGGACAGGTAGTTCCAGGCATCCTGGCCGTTGTTGAAATCCCTGACAAAGCGGTAGCCGGACTCGTGGAGAGTATTGACCAAAAGCTCACGCAGCAGAGGGGAATCCTCGGCGCACAGCACATGCACGTTGGAACGCTCTGCCTTCATGTCGGTAGTAGCATCGTCAAAGGTGGTCAGCTTCGCGTTAATCTCAGGATTAATCTCCGCAATAATCGTCTCGAAGTCCAGAAGCAGAATAATCTTCTCCTGCATCTTCACGATACCTACAACCCTGGACTGATCCCCCACCTCAGGCGCAGGCTCCATATTCTTCCAGGAAATGCGGTGAATACGGGATACGCTGTCCACCAGAAAGCCTATGTCGTAGTTGTTAATCTCAGTCACGATGATGTTCTTCGGCTCGTCCAGAGTCTGGACATTCAGGCACCGCGGCAGGTTTACCAGCGGAATTGCCTTGCCGCGCAGGGTAAACAGGCCGTCAATATACGGATGGGCCTGAGGCATCTCCGTAACCGGCGTACGGGTAATAACCTCCCGGACCTTTGCCACATTGATGCCGTAATTCACGGACCCGATGCTGAACTCTACGATTTCAAACTCATTGGTGCCTGTCTCCAGCAATATGCCCTTATTTTCTTCAACTGCCATTCTATCGCCCCCATTTTTATCTTTCCCCGTCCCTCATTCCAAAGGCCGGGCTTATTTTACCACACTAATTGCCTCTCTATATAGTAAATTCGTTACAAATAGCAAAAATCCTGCTAAACAGATAAAAAAGTTCAGGAATTATTTATTTATTTTAAATATGTCCACCCGTCACGCATTTCTATGAGTCCGTCCTTGTACAGACGGCCAATGGCCCGCTTGAAGGCTGCCTTGCTGATCTTGAACTTACCCTTGATGAGCTCCGGGCTGCTGCTGTCGCTGTAAGGCATCCTGCCATTGTTGGACTGCAAAAACATCAGCACCCTGTCCGAATCGGAAATCATGGCCTTTTCCTTGGCCTCCCGCAGGGAAGCATTCAGCCTGCCGTCAGGCCGTATATAGGTCACCCGGGCCTCCAGCTCCTGCCCCACCCGGGGCCTCTCTGTCATTTCCTTGTTGGCAATAAAGACAATATAGCGCTCATTGGTCAGCATGAAGGCTCCCCTGTCGGTAATGTTGTACACCGAGCCCTTCACCTTCTGCCCTACGCGGACATTCTCCGCCCGGACAGAGGCACGGCGCATCTCGTCCTCCACCTTCATGGTCACCGCCAGCCGCCCGGACTTGTCCGTGTACAGCTTCGCCCAGACCACCTCGCCTATCTGCAGCTTGCCCCGCATGCCGGCATAAGGCATGAAGATGCCCCGCTCGGCACCTACATCCAGAAAAGCGCCATCCTTGCTGACGTTGATTACCCGCATCCTGGCAATCTGTCCCTCCTTCAGCTTAGGCACCCTCATGCTGGCTGTCAGGCGGTGCTTGGGGTCCAGATAAAGGAATACCTTTACCATATCCCCGATCTGTACATCACTGGTCTGCTGGGTCTTGTGCAGCAGAATATCATCATTGGTATTGCCTGTTTCCGCATCCAGGAAAGCACCCATCTCCGACTGGCGCACCACCTTCAGCACGGCCACCGTGCTGGGCCCGTACTTCAGCCTCGGCCTCTCCAGGCGGGGGGAACGGCTTTCCCTGCTGCGCCCGCCCCTGAATGAATTATTTATTCCAGCCATCGTCACTCCTCATAGGCGGTCAGCTCTGCATCGCCCCACAGGGTTTCCAAGGAATAATACTCGCGGCTGTCCTGCAAAAAGATATGTGCCACGCAGTCACCATAATCCATAAGAACCCACTCGCCCTCACGATAGCCTTCCTTGTGCATGAACGCGATGCCCTCGTCCTCCTGCAGCTTTTCCTCAATGCTGTCAGCGATGGCACGCACCTGGGTGGTGCTGCCGGCAGAGCAGACCACAAAATAATCCGTGGCAGGCGTCAAATCAACCATCTTCATCAATACAATGTCGCGGGCCTTCTTCTCGGCAGCCGCTGCGGCAATCAGATTTGCCAAATCAATTGATGTCTTTATCATACCTTTCCTCCTAACAAATAAAAAATCAGAAAATCCCCAAAAATCCTTTGTCCTCCTCCGGCTCAGGCTCCGCCGGGAACAGCTCTGCCATCTTCGCTTCCGCAGCCGCCTTGTCGCAGACCCAGGAACCATTGGCATCCCAGCCTCCCGGCAGCAGCACCATCTCCGGCATGGTGCCTGACAGCTTGCGCAGCAGATTGGTAAAATGAGCGGAATCAAAGGCTTCGATGGTAGTAACGGCCCTGCGCTGCCACACATCCAGCAGAAGCGGCAGCCTGGTGATTACATCCGGCTGCAATACGCGCTGGTAAACAGCCTTGACAAAAGCCTGCTGGCGCTTGCTGCGTCCGTAGGCCCCCAGCTCATCACTGGAAAAACGCAGGTATTTCTGTGCCGTATCGCCATCCATGTGCTGATACCCCTTGGGAATATGGATATACAAATCCCCCTCCGGGTCCTCATAATCCATCGACGTCTCCACGTAAACATCAATGCCCCCCATGACATCCACCAGTTCCTTCAGGGCCTCTATGTCTATGGCAACATAATGGTGCACCGTCACCCCCAGAAGCCCTGTCACTGTCTGCTCCAGAAGGGGAATACCGCCATAATGGTAAGCATTGTTCAGCCGCTGGGGCTGCTGGATGCCCGGTATCTCCGCCAGGGTATAGCGGGGGATGCTGATAATCCGCACCGCGCCGTCCTCATGGCGGAAGCTGAGCAAAAACAGGTTGTCAGCCTGCTGCCCTGTATCCTCCCTGCCTGTATCCAGCCCCACAAAAAGAATGTTGGTGTAGCCGTCAAACCGGGGATCAAAGCTGGCCGCCCTCAGGGCACGCCGCTGCTTGTAATCATCATAAATCTCCGCATAAACGGCACAGGTCTGGCTCGCCCAGCCATAGAGCTGCATGGAAACCCAGCCGGCCGCTGTCAATGCACAGCCCAGCAAAATCAGGAACACAAAAACCCGAAAATACTTAATCCGGCGCTTCTTGCGCAATACCTTGCGCTTGCGCTGCACATTCAGTTTTGTCTGGCTTTCCATGCTCATCAGTCCAAATCCTTAGCAGAAATTCTCTTCAGCAGTATATCGTTCCTGGCAGCTATGGTGTCGGGATGGAGCAGATGCCCCTTGGCAGCGACGAAAATAATGGACTGGGTAAGTCCCTCCAGCACCATTTCGTCAAGCTCCGCCTCCCGGGAAAGCCTGCGCAGCTCCTCCACCTCGGGATAAGCCCTGCCCGGCTCAATCATATCAGCAAAATAGATAATCTTGTCCAGCACAGTCATATTGCTGCCGCCTACAGTGTGGCGGTAAATCGCCCGGGCAATCTCCTCATCCTCTACGCCGTACTCCTCCCGGACCAGGCTGGCACCGATATAGGCGTGTAGCAGCAGGGGCATGGCTCTTTCCACCGGGCCTATCCCGATGCCGCGCCTCTCAGCCTCCGCTATGAGCTGCTCATTGGGGTATTGCCTGGCGCAGTCATGCAAAAGCCCGGCCAGCCGCGCCTTTTCCACATCGGCATGAAAGCGGACTGCCAGAAATACCGCCGTCTCAGCCACTCCCAGGGAATGTTCATAGCGCCCCGGCTTCAGGCGGCTCTTCAGCTTTGCCTGCATTTCCTCATAAGTCATACACAAAACCTTCCCAACATTGCCATTATAACACACAAATGATTTTTTATAAATACAGTCTTTCCTTATAAATATACTGTTCCACCGCTTCGGGAACAATATAGCGAATAGTCTTGCCCTGCCGCACCCTTTGCCTGATATCAGTGGAGGAAATCTCCAGTTCAGGTGTCTCCAGGCAGTGAATCCTGTCTGCCAATCTGCCGAAGCGGCGGCGAATATCCTCCATGTCCGGCAGGCAGCCGGGACGGGAAGCCCCCACAAAATGGCACATGGCAAGGAGTTCCTCTATCCTGTTCCAGGTATGGAGGCTGGCCACCGAGTCCGCTCCCACCACGAAGTAAAACTCCGTGTCCTCCCCGTGCTCCCTGATGAGCTCCGCCAGGGTATCACGGCTGTAGGAAGGGCCGCTTCTCTGCATCTCCATATCCGATGCCTCAAACCGGGGATTGGAGCAGATGGCCAGCATGGTCATCATATACCTGTGCCGTGCCTCGGAAACATCCTGCCCCAGCTTGTGAGGCGGCACTGCCGCAGGAATAAACACCACCCTGTCCAGGGAAAACTCGTCCATAATGGTCTCTGCCACAATCAGATGCCCCAGATGAATGGGGTCAAAGGTGCCGCCAAAAATGCCTATCCTTTTCTTTACCGCCATGCCAAATCCCCCATTCCTATGGCAAAATCCGCCCGGCCAGGTATACAGCCCCGGCAGCCAGCAGCCCAGATGCCAGCATCACCAGCCCCCCCCGGGCATAATCACAGATATCGTGCCGCCCCTTAGCCGTATTCCAATACTGTTTCAGCGTACAGAGGCAACCCCAAAGCTTAGCGAACCTGCCCATCGCCCATAATCAGGTACTTGGTGCTGGTCAGGGCCTTCAGCCCCATAGGCCCCCTGGCGTGGAGCTTCTGGGTGCTGATGCCGATTTCCGCCCCGAAGCCGAACTCGCAGCCGTCAGAGAAACGGGTGGAAGCATTAACATACACTGTAGCCGCATCGATGCACCGCTGGAACAGGCGGGCATTGGCCAGGCTCTCCGTCACGATGGTCTCGGAGTGACCGGTATTGTACCTGTTGATATGGGTCATAGCCTCCTGAATATCAGCCACCACCTTTACGGACAAAATGAGGTCATCGTACTCAGTAGCCCAGTCTTCCTCCGTGGCCTCGTTCATGCCTGCCACCAGTTCACGGCACCTAGGACAGCCCCTGAGCTCGCAGCCCTTCTCGGACATAGCCTTGACCAGCATCGGCAGGAAATCAGCCGCCACCTTTTCATGCACCAGCAGGGTTTCCATAGCATTGCAGACAGCCGGCCTGGATGTCTTGGCATTGACAGCTATCTTCAGCGCCTTGGCCAGGTCGGCAGACTCATCCACAAAGGTATGGCAGATGCCGGTGCCGGTCTCAATCACAGGCACCTTGCTGTCAGCCACTACCTTCTGAATCAGGCCCGCGCCCCCCCGGGGAATAATCACATCAATATATTCCCTCAGCTGCAGCATCACATCCACAGCAGCCCTGTCCGTCTGCTCCACCAGCTGGATGGCCCCTTCCGGTATGCCTGCATGATATGCCGCTTCCGCCATAATGCCAGCAATAGCCCTGTTGGAGATAATCGCCTCGGAGCCTCCCCGCAAAATAACGGCGTTGCCTGCCTTCAGGCAGAGACCTATAGCGTCCGCCGTCACATTGGGCCGGGCCTCATAAATCATGCCCACCACGCCCAGGGGAACCCTGACACGGCGGATTTCCAGCCCATTAGGACGGACGCTGGCATAATCCTCATCCCAGACAGGATCCGGCAGGGCGGCTGCCTGGCGGAGGCCGTCCGCCATACCGGCCACACGGCTTTCATCCAGCATCAGCCTGTCCAGGAAGGAACGCTTGATGCCCTTCTTCCTGGCATCCTCCAAGTCCACGGCATTTGCTTCCAGTATGGCATCCCTGCGCTGCTCCAGGGCATGGGCCATCGCCAAAAGAGCACCATTCTTGGTAAGCGTGGAAAGCGTATTCATGCTCAGGGAAGCATTTTTTGCCGCCCGTGCCTGATTGACAATCTTATCCTGTAAAGCCATATATTTCCCTCCAAAAACCACATTAATACCCGTTATATCGTTATAGCACAAGCCATATCATTATATCATGAGCACCATGTTATCACGATGAATTACCTCGTTATGGATTTCCCCGTCAAGAATATCCATAAAATCACTGGTCTTCCTGCCCTTGATTTTTGCTACGGCAGCAGCATCATAAGCGATGGTTCCCCTGGCTATCTCCTGATAATCAGCTGTCAGCACCCGCACCGTGCTGCCGGCGCTGTAATCGCCCTCCGTGGCAAGGATACCGGCAGCCAGCAGGCTGGATCCCTTCTGCAGAGCCTTTACGCAGCCCTCGTCCACCACCAGGATGCCGGAGATGCGCTTGCCGAAGGCCAGCCAGCCCTTCCTGGCCCTGAGGTGGGCATCCTTGGGAGGAAAGACGGTGCCTGCATTTTCACCGGCAATAATTCTGCCCAGCATGCCGTTCTCGCCGCCGGAGGCAATAAACATGGTAACACCGGCGGCAGTGGCAATCTTTGCCGCCTCAATCTTGGTAGCCATGCCCCCGGTACCTACGGCAGAACCTGCCCCCCCTGCCATAGCCTCCACCCCGGAAGTGATTTCCTTTATCTCCGGCAGCAGCTTCGCTTCAGGGTGGGTCTGGGGATTGGCATCGTATACCCCGTCAATATCCGACAGAATAATCAGCACATCGGCATCCACGATGGCAGCCACAGTGGCGGACAGAGTGTCATTGTCACCGATTTTCACCTCCGCAACTGTAACGGCATCATTTTCATTGATAACAGGAATAATGCCATTTTTCAGCATGGTCAGCAGGGTATTCCTGGCATTGATATACTGGTCGTGGTTGGCAAAATTCTCCTTGGTCAGGAGCACTTGCCCCGCCACCTGCCCATATTCCGTAAAGAACTTGTCGTAGAGGTGCATCAGTAGCACCTGACCCACGGAGGCCAGGGCCTGCTTTTCCTGCATGCTGTCCGGCCTCTCAGAAAGCCCCATGCGCACCATGCCGGCCCCGATGGCACCGGAAGTAACCAGGATAACCTCCCGTCCCTGGCTGGCCAGGTCCGACAGTTCCCGTACAAGATGCTCAATCCTGTAAAGGTTGATTTTGCCATTGGGGTACAGAAGGGTGCTGGTTCCGACCTTGACAACTATACGCTTGGCATCCTTTATCTGTTCACGGGTATTCATGGCAAATCATCCTTTCATGAATGTACAACATCCTGTCTGTTGATGTGTCTCTATCTGTCTCTATCTGTCTTCTATTTTACACCAAACTGCCTGCCAAAGGCTATTTCGGCAGCTCAATTTTCGGCTTGTCAAAATTGCGGCGGAACAGGAGGCCGTTGCGGCCAATCACCTGCACCAAATCGGCGTTGCACCTGTCTGCCAGTGTCGTAATGGCATCCTTTGGCTCCTCAAAGCAGTTCTGCAGCACCCGCACCTTAATGAGCTCGCGCTTCTTGATGGCCTCTTGGGCAGCCTGTACCACAGTGGGGGTGACCCCCTCCTTGCCCATGTTCACCACAGGGTCCAGTGCCATCCCCATAGAGCGCAGAAAACTCTTCTGCTTGCCGGTCAAAGTATTCTTTATCAATGTTTATCCTCCCTATATAATCTTGCAGCCTCTCACGCATACTTACTCTCTGTATTCAAATTCCATATCGCCGATGTGAACGGTTTCCCCTTCCTTGATGCCCCGTTCCTGCAGCTTCTTGTCGATGCCCTTGATGCGCCAGATGTACTGGAAGCGGCGCAGTGCCTCATCGTTGCCGAAATTGGTCATGGCAACCAGCTTTTCCAGGGACTTGCCGCTGACTACGAACTCGCCGGAAATATTCCTGCTGATGGTGATTTTGTCCGGGTCCTCCGCCTGTGCCTCATAGACCTTTTCGCCCTCTTCAGCATCAGGCTCCTCCACATACTCATCCAGGGCCTTGGCCACTGCATTGATTAGATCCTTCAGCCCCTGCCCCGTGGCCGCGCAGATAGGGAAAAGCTGAATCCCTTCCTTCTCTGCCAGTTCCCTGAGGCGCTGGAGATTTTCCTCTGCCCCCGGCAAATCCATCTTGTTGGCAGCCAGAATCTGGGTACGGCGGGCAATCTTCTCGCTGTACAGCTTCAGTTCCTTGTTTATCTTGTAATAGTCCTCTACCGGGTCCCTGCCCTCGATGCCGGAAGCATCCACAATATGCACGATAATCTTGGTGCGCTCCACATGGCGCAGGAAATCATGCCCCAGGCCCACGCCCTCGGATGCGCCATCAATCAGGCCGGGAATATCAGCCATGACGAAGATCTTCTCGTCCCCCAGCTCACCTACGTTCACCACCCCCAGCACCGGGGTGATGGTAGTAAAATGATACTCGGCAATCTCAGGCCGTGCCGCGGAAACCTTGGACACCAGGCTGGACTTGCCCACGCTAGGGTAGCCCACCAGCCCCACATCTGCCAGCAGCTTCAGCTCCAGCAGCAGGTTCTTTACCTCTCCCGGCTCGCCAAACTCGGCAAAAGTCGGTGCACGGTTGGCGCTGTTGGCAAATTTGGCGTTGCCCCGGCCTCCCCGGCCGCCTTTGGCAATCACTGCCTCCTGCCCCAGCTCCGTCAGGTCAGCCAGAATTTCACCGGTATCCGCATCCTTGACCAAAGTTCCCTGGGGCACCTTGACAATGCAAGGAGGCGCGTTATGGCCATACTGATTCTTTATATCGCCATTCTCGCCGTTCTTGGCGATAAATTTGCGATGGTAGCGGAAATCCAGCAGCGTGTTCATGTTGTTGTCCACCCGGAAAATCACGTCACCGCCCCGGCCGCCGTCACCGCCGGAAGGGCCGCCCTTGGCCACAAACTTCTCACGGCGGAAAGCGGACTTGCCGTGGCCCCCTGTGCCTGCCGTAACCTTGATCGTAATTCTGTCAATAAACTGCATACCTTGCCTCCTTCTAACTCTGATGATGTATAAAAAGCTGGTATTGAAAACAATGCCAGCTTTTTATACATCATCTAACATCCGCATAACTATATAGCATTAACACATAGCTAGCAGCCCTATAGCCGTACAACCCATGACTATCACCTATATAGCCATATAGCATATAACGAAAAAAATACCTGCACCCATTCAGGCGCAGGTATCTCTTTACTATTACATAGCAGCGTCTTCTACTGCATAAACGCTAACCTGACGGTTGAAACGTCCCTTACGCTCGAAAGCAACACGACCAGCAATCTTTGCATAGATGGTATCATCCTTGCCGATGCCTACGCCATTGCCAGGATGGAAATGAGTTCCTCTCTGACGAACGATAATGCTGCCTGCGGTTACAACAGTACCAGCCTGCTCCTTGACACCAAGGCGCTTTGCCTCACTATCACGGCCATTACGAGTGCTGGATACACCTTTCTTATGAGCGAACAGCTGTAAATCAAACTTAAACATCAGGGTTACACCTCCTGTACCACTGAAATACGAATTTCATCCGGATCATACTCTTGAATATCATGGAATCCAATAAGCATTGTCTCTAAAATTGCATCAGTTAATTCATCGGGAACGCCCCTGAGCCTTGCATGCAAGTCACCACTCGCTACTTTATAGTCCACTTCGCGATGTAAGTGCTGCCCTACGCCCTTCAAGGCGGTCTGCGCTAATGACGAAATCCCGGCACAGACAATATCGCTGCCATATTCCCCGTGATGACCACGGACATCATAGCCGGATATCCTCCCCTGGGAATTGCGATAAACCTTTATCTCAATCATTTATCCAAAATAATCAAGCTTCGATCTTCTCGATAACAACCTTGGTAAACGGCTGACGATGACCCTGGCGCTTGCGATAGTTGGACTTAGCCTTGTACTTGAAGACCAGAATCTTCTTGCCCTTGCCCTGAGCCTCAACCTTTGCGGTAACCTTTGCACCATCAACTACCGGCTTGCCAACAACAACATCGCTGTCCTTTACTACAGTCAGAACCTGATCAAAGGTAACAACATCGCCCTCAGCAGCCTCCAGCTTCTCAACCAGTACAGTATCGCCCTCAGCAACCTTGTACTGCTTGCCACCAGTCTGAATAATTGCGTACATTCTCTCACACCTCCCTGTTATTGTACTCGCCAATTACGGTAGAAACGCCCGGAGGCACTTCATTTACGAACCTCATCGTGCGGTTGGGGAAAGCGCACCTGCAAACTGTTGCAGTGCACTCACACTGATACATTTTACCATCTGAAACCTGATGTGTCAATTCTTTTTACACAAATATTTTATACAAAAATGTATTTCAGAACAAAAATTACAGCCAGTACATACACCACAGGGCTGATTTTTTTCTTGGCGGCAGCACCGCTGAACAGGTTGATGATAACGTAGGAAATCACACCCATAGAAATGCCCTCGGAAATGGAGTACATGAACGGCATGGCAATAGTGGCGATATAAGCAGGCACAGCCTCGGTGAAATCATCAAAATTGATGCGCATCAGGCTGCTGAGCATCAGGAAGCCCACCACAATCAGGGCAGGTGCCGTAGCAAAGGCCGGAATTGCCAGGAAAATAGGTGCCAGAAACAGGCTCAGGGCAAACAGTGCGGCACTGACAATGGCAGTCAGGCCGGTACGTCCGCCCACGCCTACACCGGCAGAGCTTTCCACAAAGGTGGTAACCGTGGAAGTACCCAGCACTGCACCGGCAGTAGTGGCAACGGAGTCAGCCAAAAGGGCGCCCTTGATATTTGGCAGGCGGCCATCCTTGTCCAGCATATCAGCCTTGGAAGCAACGCCAATCAAAGTTCCCAATGTATCAAACAAATCTACGAACATAAAGGTAATAACGATAGTCACAAAGTTCAGGGTGGCAATAACGCTGAAATCCATCTGCATGAAGGTCGGCGCCAGGCTAGGAATAGCTATGCCATTAGCGAAGCTGGGCATAACGGAGAACATGCCCTGGGCAGGGTCCGGCACATACAGCCCGGTAAGCTCGCAGACCATGCCTGCAATCCAGGTGCTGAGAATACCCCAGAGAATACCGCCAGGTACTTTCTTTGCCATCAGCACGGCGGTGAACAGGGTTCCCAAAAGGGCCAGCAGCGCACCCATGCCTACAGTATGGAAAGAGCCATCCAGAAAGGCGGCACGGAACGGATACAGGCCCACCAGCGTAGGGCCGTCCACTACAATCTTGGCATTCTGCAGGCCGATGAAGGCGATGAACAGGCCGATACCGCTGGTAACGCCGTATTTCAGTGCCGGCGGAATACAGTTGAAAATCGCCTCACGCACCTTGGTGAGAGACAAAATAATAAAAATAATACCTTCCACGAACACGGCAGCCAGTGCCACCTGCCAGGAATATCCCATCTGCGCTACCACAGTAAAGGCAAAGAAAGCATTCAGCCCCATGCCATGCCCGGTGCCAGCACAAAGGGATAATTGGCCAGAAACGCCATAATCAGCGTACCAATGCAGGCACCGATAGCAGTGGCTGCAAACACTGCGCCTGCATCCATGCCAGTAGTCCCCAAGATACTAGGATTTACTGCCAGAATGTACGCCATTGTCATAAAAGTGGTAACACCGGCAATAATCTCTGTGCGGACATTAGTACCATGCTCCTTTAGATGAAAAAATTTCTCTAAAGCTTCACTCATTTCTAATCCTCCTCTACTTCCTCATGAAGCTACTTAAAAAAGAATACGCCGACTAGAAAACCAAGCCGGCGAAACTTAAATACTAACTTATCTTACCTTATTTCAGGGCAAATTGCAATAGAAAAAACAGCTATATTCAGCAAATCAAGATGAAGCTTCAGCATCCCTTTTAGTCTTCCAAAGCCATTTCTGCCGCCCTTGCAGCGTGGATAACCGTGGTGTCAAAGACAGGCAGGACGGAATCCTCCGCCCGCACCAGGAGGCCGATTTCCGTACAGCCCAGGATTACCCCTTCAGCTCCTGCCTTCTTCAGCTTGCCGATAATTTCGGCATACTGCCTGCGGGATGCCTCCCTGATTTCCCCCCGGCACAATTCATTGTAAATAACATGGTTGACGATGTCTATGTCACCAGCCTCCGGCACCACCACCTCTATGCCGTTATCCACCAGCCGCTGCTTATAGAAATCCTGCGTCATGGTGTACTTGGTTCCCAGCAGTGCCGCCTTCCTGATACCCTGCTTTTTCAGGGCAGCAGCAGCCGCATCAGCGATATGGATAATCGGTATCTGCAGCTTGGTCAGCATCTCAGGCACTACCTTGTGCATGGTATTGGTGCAGATGACGATATAGTCCGCTCCTGCCAGCTGCAGCTTCACCGCCGCCTCAGCCATGATATCTGCACATCTCCCCCAATCCCCGGCAGACTGGCAGGCCTCAATCTCCGCAAAATCCACGCTGTAGAGAATAATCCGCGCAGAATGCAGTCCCCCCAGCCGTTCCTTTACTGCTTCATTGATAATCCTGTAGTAAGGAATGGTGCTCTCCCAGCTCATGCCGCCAATTAACCCCAATGTCTTCATATAGCCTCTTCCTTTCTCCATATACCATACATACCCGCTACGTGGCTGATAATTTGTGCCTCAGCCTTTATGCCCCATTATGTTCAGGCCTTGTGTCGCACCCTCAGGTAAGCAGTTCCGGCACAAGTGCCTTTCGCTCCACCCCTTTCCAAATGGACTACCGATTACCTATTCATTTTGTTTTGGCCTTGTGAATGTGAGGCAACTATTCTCTGCCCCAGATTTTTGACATTATCCGTCACAACTAAGCTATTGGGAAACTTGGCAATTTCCTCTGCCAGCTCTCTTCCAGAGTAAAACATCTTTTTCCACGTTCATACACCTTTGTTAAACACTCAAGAGGGGAAGTTAAAAATTCCTCTGCATTAACGTAGCTCACCCCATACAAATTTTCCGGCAAGCTATCTCCCATATAGATAGCCATTTTGCAAACAATTTGAGACTTCATTTGAGCTTCATATTTGGCACAAAAATCGTCATCATTCAAGTACCTTGTCTGAGCCTCCACTGCTCTGTCAGAATGCTTTACCTCTATGACACACGAATTACCATCCTTTTTGTTCATTACCGCAATATCAAATTCGCCTGAACCATCATCAAACTTGCTTATACTGAACTTCTCTGAAAAACCAGGCTCTTTTGCTAACTGATAGAAAATGATATCCTCCAGCAACTGCCCTTTCACATCGGCATCCAGCTGCTGGCACAACTCATTCCTGACCTCATAAGGCAAATCTGACAAAACAGAACTGTTCTTTAGCAAATCCATAGCTGCCGTAACCTGGCAATATCGCAAGCCAGGCTGAGTAAATATAACTTCCTCGTCCTGCCCTGTTTCCTGACTTGCAGTCCCTGGAAGCCGATATATTACATCCAACGTCTCCAGCCACTTTTTGGCAGCTTCAACTGCCCTGGCATCAGCAGTCTGTACCAACGGCTCTTTAATTTTCAATACATCCATTATCTGCTGCTGAAGTTCAGGCGATTTGAGTTTTTCAATAATCAGCCTCTGATTGTCAGACTTTTTTGCCACTAAATCTTTCAAACTGCCTATATCATGTGATTTGAATCTTCTATTAACGGTCTTCGCCAAAAACGTTCTATTGTGCAACTCAATAATTTTGTTCAAGAAGGTAGTCAGCTCGTCATCAGCATAAAAGGACAATAACGGGCCGAACTTCCCTCCCCTGCCGACATGCTCCAAGCTATGCTGTATATTTTCGGCAATAGCACTGTTCGTATATGCATCACATATCTCTTTGTTGTAAAACGTACCATCCGGCGTGAGCGTCCCACCATACATTATATAATCATCCAAGGATTTGCCCAGCAAATAATTATATTCTCTAAACGAAATATATGTCGTATGTATAAGATGACTTCGGTCAAACAGCTCATCCTTTGAGGCTATTTCAAACCCCAGGGAATCAGTACCTGCCATAATTATATGTTTCCCGGCAGTAGCATATATATCCGAAAGAACAGAAGCTGTATTAATAAAATTGTCTAACTTGGTAGCTTCGTCAATAAATATATAATCACAGCTATCATTATCTTCAATCGCAGAACGCAAATCCATCATATCGTCAGAATACTGGCATTGTATAAAGCACATTCTGTCATAATCATTTATCTCCTGCATAAGCTGCTGCATGAGAACAGTTTTGCCTGTCCTGCGCAAGCCGTATAAGGATATAACTTTCTGATTATGTGGGTTCAAAAAAATATCTCGCATATCACCATAGCAGAAACGTTTCCGATAGAAAGCCAGGTTCTTATTATTATCAATATATTTTTTTAATACATCATGTGTTAATGTAATCATAATTCATTCTCCCAGCTATCTCTAACAAGAGTGCCCTCTTTAGATTATACTATAATGCCCTATAAAAAAGAATGCCTTATTTGTAGCGCCCCACAAGCTAGACTAAGAAATCTAGCTTATGATAGCATACCACTGCTCACTGTTCTTTTGTATTTTATACAACGCCAAATTTTACAAAAATTTTTCTGTGCACACAACGTGCACACAAACAAGAAAAAAGCACCAAACCTAAGTTTGATGCTTCATTTCCAAGATGGCGGAGCAGAGAGGATTCGAACCTCCGCAGCCTTGCGACTCTAACGATTTAGCAAACCGTCCTCTTCAGCCTCTTGAGTACTGCTCCGTGAAAAAATGGCAGGGGCAGTAAGAATCGAACTCACAACCTACGGTTTTGGAGACCGTTGCTCTACCAATTGAGCTATACCCCTGTGAAATAATGGGGCGACCGGTGGGGATCGAACCCACGCGTGCTGGAGCCACAATCCAGTGTGTTAACCACTTCACCACGGCCGCCATTATTTACAACTCCCAAGATTAACTCAGAAGTCCTGAACCGGCGATTTCCTATCCTCCCAGGCCGTCTCCAGCCAAGTACTTTCGGCGTTTATGTGCTTAACTACTGTGTTCGGAATGGGAACAGGTGGAGCCACATAGCCATCATCACCGGATTATTCAATTGACTGTACCATGTACAATCAAAACTAAACAGAAACACGTTTTGAATTGACGATTCATCTTAGGGTTGTAATTAAGCCCTCGACTTATTAGTATTGGTCCGCTTCACATGTTGCCACGCTTCCACTCCCAACCTATCAACCTTGTCGTCTTC